>NZ_JBQSYL010000007.1:0-155428 GCF_052379245.1 Glutamicibacter sp. AOP12-B1-11
CGGCGAGCAGTAGAGCTGAGGCGAGGGATGCGGCTGCGACTGGTTTTCGCATGGAGATGTTCCTAGGTGTTTTGTTCAGAGGTGGGCGTTCCAATCCTGTTCAGCTCCGCTTGTGTCCAGCCCTTCTTCAGCGCAACCGTGAGAGTTCGCTCGACGTCCACCGCCTGATCTCCCACATCGCAACTATAGACTGATCGGCTTGTTAGACGGCTCAAGGCAAAGTCATAGGCAGATCCTAAAACAGCGAATTCTGTCATTTTCCTCGTCCAACCGACAATGGCCTGCCAGCTGGTCTTCGTCGCGCAATGGGCACGCGACAACAGCTGGCCTTGTAGTTGTGCGCGGCGCGGCCAGCTGGTGCTACTGCTAGGTCGAGGGATTGATCCCGACGTACTCGTGGATAGTCGACGTTACGGTTGTTTGTTGGGTGTGGAACCGGTTAGTGGGGCCGGTTGGCGGCGCTTTCCGAGGAAGAAGGTGCCTTTGACGGCCAACATCGCAATGACACCGGCCGTGGTGAACGCCGTTTGTCCTACGGCGACGGTTTGCGAAACGGTCAGGGCTCCGGTCTGTGCTGCGTTTGCTCCGATCGTGTACATGGCAACGAGGACCGCGCCGCCGGCGGCACCGGCGAGTAGCTGCGCGGTAGTGAATGCAGCGCTCCCGTACGGGTAGAGCTCGGGGCGCAGGGACGATAGGGCCAAGGTGGTTATCGGTGCCCACATCATCGCCTGGGATGCAGAGAGGACAAGATAGGCGGCGAGGTACAACCAGCCGCTGTTGCTCTCATCGAGTGTGCTGAGGAACCAGATGCTCGCCGCCCAGATAATTCCGACGGGGACGACCAATGGCCGTGGGCCGAAATGGTCGTAGATCCGGCAGCCCGCTGCGGAGACCAGCGCGATCAGGACGCCTCCCGGGACAAGGAAGAGTCCGGTAGTCAATGTGCCCATTCTCAACGCCTTGGTAGGTGCGAGGGGGAGGGCCAAGCCGATGCCAAGCACGGATAGAACGAGCGAGAATACGTCGTGAGTCGTGTGTTCCGGTGTCGTGATGTTCTTGCGCTTGACGGCTCCCAGTATGAGAGCGATCACGGCGATGGGCAGGACGAGGATGACCGGATGAACACACGGGATTTGTAGCGGTCTTCCCAAGCGTTGATTGGTTCAAGGTTGGGTGAACCGATAAACCACAACTACAGTTCGTCCAATGTCCGGTTGGCTCAAGAACATCTCCACGTATTTTCCCGAGAGGAAGGACAGGGAGGCCCAAGAACATGGACTCGGCTCTAGAACCGAAAGTGTGCGGCTCGGATTCCCTCCCGCTCCTTAAACACCAAGTTCCGCGGTACTCGGTAAAAATACCGAGTCTCGCGGAGCTTGGCTGACGACGGACCAATAGGTCCTGGGGGTTTAGCCCATGTGGATTGCGCCGAAGAGCACGCCCGAAGCGAGCATGACCAGGCTGACCACGGCCGCACGCCACAGCACCTTCTTGTGGTGATCGCCCAGATCCACACGAGAGAGCGAGACCAGCAAGAGGATTGCCGGGACGAGCGGAGATTGCATGTGCACCGGCTGTCCGGTGATGGAGGCGCGAGCCATATCCACCGCGGGAACGCCGAAGTGCGCGCCGGCCTCGGTGAGGACCGGAAGAATGCCGAAGTAGAAGGCGTCGTTGCTCATCAGGAAGGTGGCCGGAATCGAAATCAAGCCGGTGATGACCGCCATGTACTGGCCCAGGGAGTCCGGGATGATGTTGACCAGCCAGAGGCTCATCGCGTCGACCATGCCGGTTCCGGAGAGCACACCGGTGAGTACCGCCGCGCCGAGCACCATGGAGACCACCGCGATGATTTCGCTGGAGTGCGCGGCGATCATCTTCACCTGGTCGCTGACCTTCGGGAAGTTGGCGACCAGCGCGATGGCGGTACCGACCATGAACAGGTAGGCCAGCGGCAGCACGTCGACGATGAGCAGCACCATGATGGCCACGGTGAGCGCCAGGTTGAAGTAGAACATCTTCGGGCGCAGGGTCTCGCGGTCCGGATCGAGCACGGTGCCGTCCATGGTCGCGGCCTCCGAGCCATCCCCCTTGCGGGCTACGGATTCAAGGACTGCCACCGAGGAGCCCGAAGGCGAGGTGCCGTCCTTGGGCTTGCCGCCGCCCAGGTTTCCGCCGCCGAAGCCGGTGCCCCACAGCTCGGGGCGATCCTTCTGCAGCCGGCGGCGCTCGGAGAGCCCAAGCTGCCAGGCGAAGATGGCAATCACGATCAGTGCGACGCCCAGCGATGGGAGCATCGGCACGAAGATGTCTGCCGCGTCCACGCCCAAGGCTGCCGCGGCGCGAGCGGTTGGACCGCCCCAGGGCACGATGTTCAGCGTGCCGTTGGTCAGGCCGGCCACACAGGTCAAGACGACCGGGCTCATGCCCAGACGCTGGTAGATGGGCAGCAGGGCGGCGGTGACCACGATGAAGGTGGTGGAGCCGTCGCCATCCAGCGAGATGATGGCGGTCAGCAGGGCGGTGCCGATGACGACCTTCGCCGGGTCGTTGCCCACGAGTTTCTGGATTCCCGAAACCAGCCGGTCGAACAGGCCCACGTCGATCATGATGCCGAAGTACATGATGGCGAACATGAGCAGGGCGGCGGTGCCCGACATCGACTTGATCGCGTCCATGATCATGTCGCCGAGGCCAAAGCCGGCGCCGGTGAACAGGCCGAAGATGGTGGGAACTAGGATGAGCGCCAACAGCGGCGTCATTTTTTTGGTCATGATCAGCGCCATGAAGGTGATGATCATGAGGAATCCGAGAGCAACTAGCATTGCGCGGACCTCCTGAAGTGTGTGGCAAGTGATGATGCCAGCAGGGGTGCGGGCACTTATCCAAGCTACGTGGCGGCGCTCACGTATCCGGGGTTGTTCGTTTTCTGATCCCTTTAGGTTTTTGCAATCTTTTTGCTCATTAAAATCACGGACGGTTTATGCTGGACAGATGCCGCATTCCACAGCCACCTTGCACTTTGCCTCGCGGATCATGCGTCCGCAGTTCGTGGTGCTCGGCGTACTTTTCGCGCTGGTGACTACCGCGACCCTGCTGGTGAGCTACAACAGGGTCTTCGACCAGGGCGAAGACACCTCCCTGGGGATTGCGCGTTCGGTCGCCGCCTTGCCGGAGGTGGTGCGCGAGGTGACGGACTACGCGCAGCGCGATGAGCTGGACCTCGAAGAGCTGCGCAGCGGAAAGCTGCAAGAACTGGCTGAGGCCGTGCGCGAAGGAAGCCAGGCGACCTTTGTGGTGATCACCGAGGACCGCGGTCTGCGACTGAGCCACCCGAACCCGGACGAGCTGGGAAAGCTGGTCTCCACCGACCCGGTGGCGTTGAGCGGAGTGGAGGACATTGCCCGCGAGCATGGCACTCTCGGGGAATCGGTGCGCGCCAAGGTGCCCATCCGGTCCGTCGACGGACGGGTTATCGGCGAGGTGTCGGTGGGGGTGGCCACCGAGTCGCTGACCGGTGCACTGGTGGCCTCCTTCGGCTGGATCGTGCTGTTCGCGGTGCTTGCCGCGCTGTTGGCAACTCTGGCCGGACGCTTCACCGTGCGCACCCTCAAGCGCCAGACCCTGGGGTTGGAGCCCGCAGAAATCGCTCAACTGGTGCGTGATCAGCAGGCGGTGCTGTACGGGGTGAGCGAGGGCGTGATCGGACTGGGGCCGGACGGCACGGTGACCGTGCGCAATAAGGCTGCACGCCAATTGCTTGGATTGCCGCACCGTACCGAGCTGGCGGACATCATTGGCCGGCACTATGAGTCGGCCGATCTCGACCCGCGTTTGGTGAAGGCAATCAAAGACCATGAGCCGGCTCCCATCAGGCTGGAAGCCAACTCGAATGCGATCGTTGCCCGCGTCTCGGATGTGGTGCGCGACGGGGTGGATCTTGGCCAGGTTGTCTTGCTCCACGACGTCAGCACCGTCGAAGCGCTCGGCACCAAACTGGATGCCGTGCAGGATATGGCCGACGCGCTGCGCGCCCAGCGCCACGAGTTCGCCAACCGGATGCACGCGGTCCTCGGACTGATTACCTTGGGCAAAACCGATCAGGCCGAGGAGTACCTGCGCGAAGTGATGGACGCCGGCCCGGTGATTGCACCGGTCGGCGGCCTGGAACTGGTCAAAGACGCTTACCTTTCCGCATTCCTTTCGGCCAAGGGGGTGCGCGCCCACGAGCTGGGCATCGAGCTGCGGGTCTCGCCGCAATCCATGCTCTTCGAACAGATCGCATCGGCCAGCGACGCCCAGGACGTCACCGCGGTGCTGGGGAACCTGTTGGACAACGCCTTCACCGCGAGCCTGTGCGGAAGCAAGGATCCGTGGGTTGAGGTGGATCTGCTCTCCGAGGGGAGCACCTTGCACCTTGCGGTCGCCGATTCGGGGCCGGGGATCAGCACCGAGGAAGATATCTTCGCCCCGGGGGTGAGCACCGGGTCCTCGCTCGGCGAGGGGCACGGCTCCGGCGTGGGGCTGCCGCTGATTCGCCGGTTGGCCCGTTCGCGCAGCGGTGATGTGTGGATTGCCGACGCCGGCGGGGAACAGGGCGGGGCCGTGATCGCGGCCCGGCTTCCAGCGGTACTGAGTGAACCGAAGAACTTCTCATGAATAAGGGAACGAAAATGACACAGAATGCCGTGGGGGACTACCGGGTATTGATCGTTGACGATGACTTTCGCGTCGGGCAATTGCACGCCGACATGGTCAATGAGATCCCCGGGTTCCAAGCCCTGGAACCGGTGCAAGACCCCCGCACCGTGCCCAAGCTTGTCGCGTCACTGCAACCAGATCTGCTGCTGTTGGACCTCTACCTGCCGCATGTCAGCGGCATCGAACTGCTGCGTGAAATCGAAATCGACTCGATTATGATTTCTGCCGCCACCGAACCGGCCAATGTTGCGGCGGCTCTTCAAGCAGGCGCCCTGGCTTTCATCATCAAGCCCTTCGGAGCCAAGACGCTCGCGGCAAAACTCAAGGGGTGGGCTCGGTACCGCCGGCAGCTGGCGGCCGCTACCGACCTTGACCAGCAAGGCGTGGATCGGTTGTACCGGACCCTGCAAGGGATCGAAGATGCGCCAGCTGCCGCTAATGCTGCACCTACCGAGCAGGCGGTCATGGCGTGCGTCAAAGCATCCAGCGAACCGCTGAGCGTGGCCGAGGTCGCCGAAGCCGTGGGCGTCGCACGGGCGACTGCCCAACGCTACCTCGCGTCGTTGGTCGCCAGCGAGATGCTCGACCTGCAGTTGGGTTATGGGACCAGGGGACGTCCCGAGCACCGCTACCTGGCGAGGTAATCGCGGACGAAACTATTACGAGCGCTGGATGAATTCTCGGTTCCTCACCCAAAAAGCAAACCAGATGACAGCCGGGATAGCGGCTAAGAGCGCCACGATTCCAAACGGAATTGTTATCGGCGCCGTCAATGCGAAGGCCGTTGCGAGCATGGACAACGTACCAGCCGCAATTCCTAGCATTGCCGAGTTCGGGGCAGCTTTACCAGCATTCGCAACGGCCGTAATTCCGGTGATGGTGGCCCCGAATGCGGCGAGCAAAGAAACCACGAACAGTCCGTGAGCGCCGGTGAATATAGATCCCACGCTAAAGCACGCTGCCACGAAGACCTTGAGACCCATTGGCATCCCCAACGGTTCGTTTGAATGCATCGTAGCTACCTCCAGCCAGGTTTTGTCCAGCAATCTTAAGAGAACTGCGCGTTCAAATCTCAGCATATCTATTTCTGTTAGGTCAAGACAGCGCATATCGGATGAATTATCGAGTTCAATCCTCAACCTTAAGTAGGACAGTCCAGCGTTGGACTCGTACCTGGCTCAAGTTTCTTGTTGCAAGCGGCCACATTGGGGTAGCGTCTCTTTCTATGGAACATCCAGACGGGCGCGGGAACACTCTACTGAGCAAATATTCGACCGGATTCTTCATCGCCATATTCGTATCGATGTCCCTCGCTTGGAACCAGCGAATTCCTGACCCGTGGGGCTTGTACCTGATTCTCCTCTCCGTAGGAGGCCACACCGTCACCCTCGTATGCCTGGCGGTCGAGAAATCTCGCGTGGAATCACGAGAGACCTGAACTGCGCGCAAGCTGTTGGCAAGGTTGAGGCGAAACTAGTGGAGCGGGGCCAGAAACCTTCGCCTTTGTGATACGTCCGCTTGGACGAGATATGCAGCAAAAGTCATGCAATGTTCGTTGGCGGCAGGGGACCCAGGGCGGTGGGAGCTGTTCCGGAAAATACCTGCCGAGCCACCTCATTGAATCTGCTCATGGCTCGGAACCAATAATGCGCGGGATTCAGGCTGCATGCCCGTAGGGCCTGAGCGTGGTCGAAGCAGACAACAACTGCCGCGCCTGCCGCCACCACCGACCAGATTCCACGTACGACATGTTTCAGCGGCTTGGGCGTAAACTCAAACCCCTGACGCAGACGGTCGATCTGGAAACGAAGGTGGTTTCGTTCGTCTGAGGCGATTCTTCTTCCCAGCCCGCGCAGTGTCGCAGCCGGTGCATGGCTTGCTAGGGCCTCGAAATATCCCATGGCGACGCTTTCAGCAATGAGGAACAGCCCGAGCTCGGTACGCAACCCCAACATTCGCCGCAGCAGGGTGAAGGCCTTATCCGACCAGTGCGATTCCAAGCGTGGGGCATCCAGGTAATCCAGCGCTTGTCCGAACAACCGAGAATGCTGCTGTTCTTCGCGCACCAGGAGCTCAAGTGCTCGTACGTAGGTCGAGTCGCCGGCCCGCTCCGCCAAACCTAGCAAGTGCCTGCCTTCGCCGCTTTCGCCAAGCTCAAGACGCTGGAAAGAGCGGATGAATCCGCGTCGTGCATTCTCCGTTAGCGCCGGAACACCGCTCCAGTTCAATTGCGCGTTCATCGTGTCATGCAGCCTCGAGTTTGCTTCAAAATATGCCAACCATGATGTGAATTGCATAGCTCCACGGTAGCCGTGGGATGGGTCAGCACGAGCCGTTGAAACATTAAACATCAGTACCGTGTTTCGTGAGCTGTTCACGCAGCTGACACCATGCGGCTAACTCGCCGCGAAATACTGGTGATCATGACACAAATTTCACGGCGCAATCTGCTCACTGGCGCCTTGGGCGCCGGTGCTCTGACGCTTATTTCCCCGGCCGGTTCGGCACTGGCCGCAAATAGTCCGCGCCTGGTCCGTTCGCGGCTAGGCCTCACCAATGGCTTCTCGATGGGAGATGTCTCCACCAACAACGCGGTGCTTTGGGCACGCGCCACCGGTGAAGGCCGGCTACGGGCGCAACTGCGTGCCATCGACGAGGCGGGAGCGATTATTCGCGGCCGCGGATCATTCGAACGAACCCTGCGCGGTGCGCAGGCGAACTCCAACACCGACTTCACCGCCAAGATTTCCGCATCCAACCTGCCGGCGGGCACCCGATTCGCGGTGACCATCGGTTTCGAGGACGAGAACGGGACCCTGGGAGAAACCAACACCGGTTCCTTCCTCACCGCGCCTTCGCTCACCGGCCGCCGGAACCACAGCGCATCGATGGCGCAAAGCTTCGTCTGGTCTGGCGATACGGCAGGCCAAGGCTGGGGCATCAACGAGGAAATCGGCGGCATGCGGGCCTACGCGGCCATGCACGCGACCAAGCCTGACTTTTTCGTGCACAGCGGCGACACCATCTACGCCGATGGCCCGATCGCCGCCGAAGTTATGGAGCCAGATGGCCAAATCTGGCGCAACCTGGTCACCGAGGAGGTCTCGAAGGTCGCCGAAACCCTGGCGGAATTCCGTGGCCGGCACCGCTATAACCACATGGATGCAAATGTGCGCGCGATGTACTCCGAGGTTCCGGTCATCGCGCAGTGGGATGACCATGAGACCCACAACAACTGGTGGGCCGGGGAGACAATCGAAGACGAGCGATACACCGTGCGGGATGTCAATACCCTCGCTGCCCGCGGTCGCCGCGCCTGGCAGGAATACCAGCCCATCGCCGATCCGCGTGCCATGCGCGGGGGCACCGGGTTTGAGCCTGCCCGGATCTACCGCAAGATCTCCCGCGGACCGGCCTTGGACCTCTTCGCCCTGGACATGCGCAGCCACAAGTCGGAGAATACCGCCGGACTGGAAGCCGAAGAGACCACGACCCTCGGCGAGGAACAGCTGAACTGGCTCGTTGAGGGCCTGCAGAAGTCGAAGGCCACCTGGAAGGTGATCTTCAACGACCTGCCGCTGGGCGTCATCGTTCCGGACGGCAAGGCCCAGGAATCGATCGCCAACGCCGAGCACGGCGAACCGCTGGGCCGCGAGCTGGAGCTCGCCAGGCTGCTCAAAGCGATCAAGGACCGCGGCGTGAAAAACGTGGTCTTCTTGACCGCGGACGTGCACTATTGCGCGGCCCACCACTATTCCCCGGAGCGCGCCGCCTTCGGCGACTTCAACGAGTTCTGGGAATTTGTGGCCGGTCCGGTCAATGCAGGATCCTTCGGTCCGAACAAGATGGACGGGACCTTCGGACCCAAGGTGGAATTCGCGCTCGCCGGAACCACCAACCAGTCGCCGCGCGACGGCAAGGGCCAGTTCTTCGGCCATGTCGACCTCGACGAGTCCGAGCGATTCACCGTTTCGCTGCGCAATGGCCTCGGCGAGACCGTCTACGCCAAGACCTTGGAACCGGCGCGCTAATCCGCCACCGTAACTGCTGCATTAAAAAGCGGCGGCGCAGATCCTCAAGATCTGCGCCGCCGCTTTCGCTGGTATTTAGCGTCCGGTGCCGCCGTACACGGTGGCCTCCACGTCGGTGTCCAGATCGAAAGCGGTATGGATGGCGCGGACCGCGTCATTGAGCTTGTCCGCGTCGGTTACCACCGAAATGCGGATCTCCGAGGTGGAGATCATGTCCACGTTGACCCCGGCCTGGTGCAGCGCCTCGAAGAAGGTGAAGGAAACTCCTGGGTTCGAGCGCATGCCCGCACCGATGAGCGAGAGCTTGCCGACCTCGTCGTTGTGCTCGATATCCTCGAAGCCGATTTCGCCGCGGGAGGTTTCCAGCGCCGCGAGAACCCGTTTGGTCTCGGTCATCGGCAGGGTGAATGAGATATCGGTGGAGCCGGTACCGCGAGTCGAGATGTTCTGCACGATCATGTCGATATTTGCCTGCGCGGCCGCGATAACCCCGAAAATCTGTGCTGCCTTGCCCGGGATGTCAGGCACGCCAATGATAGTGACCTTGGCTTCCGAATGGTCGTGGGCAACACCGGAGATGATTGGCTGTTCCAAGGGTTCTCCCTCTTGAATCTTGATCTTGTCGTTGGGGTCCGGGAGCACCCAGGTGCCCTCGTTGGTGCTGAATGAGGAGCGCACGTGCAGCGGCACGCCGAAACGGCGGGCGTACTCCACGCAGCGCAGGTGCAGGATTTTGGAGCCGCTGGCCGCCATCTCCAGCATTTCCTCGCTGGAAATCTCGTCGATCTTCTTCGCGGCACCGACCACGCGAGGATCGGCGGTGTAGATGCCGTCAACGTCGGTGTAGATCTCGCAGACATCGGCGCCGAGGGCGGCCGCAAGGGCCACCGCGGTGGTGTCCGAGCCGCCGCGGCCCATGGTGGTGATGTTCTTCGATTCCTTGCTCATGCCTTGGAAGCCGGCGACGATCGCGATGAAGCCGCGGTCGATGGCGCGGCGGATACGCTGCGGAGAAACCTCCATAATGCGTGCCATGCCGTGGGTTGAGTCGGTGATCAGCCCCGCCTGCGATCCGGTGAAGGAGACCGCGCTCTCGCCGAACTGGTCGATGGCCATGGCCAGCAGCGACATGGAGATGCGTTCGCCGGCCGAAAGGAGCATGTCCATTTCGCGAGCGGGGGCGTCCTCGGTGAGCTGGGCCGCGAGGTCGAGCAGTTCGTCGGTGGAGTCGCCCATTGCGGAAACGACCACAACGACTTCATGGCCCTGCGCCTTGGTATCAATAATTCGGCGCGCGACGCGTTTGATGCCTTCGGCATCGGATACGGACGAACCGCCAAATTTTTGAACTATCAGGCCCATGGGCGCACACTCCAACTGATGAAAGTTGTTGATGCGCATCGTGCTGCCAGCACAGATGCGACATATCTACCGTAGATAATTGTGTCAGTACCGCGGGTGCATCACCTAGTTGTGAAGGTAACCATTGGTCATATTGCCTAGCCTTTGGTGTTTCGATGCCTGGAAATGCGGGTCATTTGCGCGCTGTGGCTAAGATTTGTCGCCAAAATGACTTCCAGCCATCCAATACCTGAGGGTTGGAGAGCCGTGAATGCTCAGCGCTTACGCTTGCCTTGTCGCCCTTGAGTGAGATGTTCACGCTCACCCGGCTTCCGTCGCTGAATTCGGCCTTCCAATACCGCCATCGATCCGAACCGCTGACGGAGGCTTCCCCCACCAGCTGCGCGCCGTTGAAGTCGGTTCGCACGCCGACGGCCTCCACCCAGCGAGCCAGGGCGCCGTCCAGATCGGCGGCCATGGTGGCCGAAACGGAGCCCTTGAAGGTGCCGTCGCTGGACTGGCCCGGGACCCGGCGTCCGATGTGCTGCTCGTAGGCGATGGCCACGGACTGGGCCCACCAACCGGGATTGGAAAGTTCGGCGGGCATCATCTCGTAGGCCAGCGAGGCGAGCGGTTTATGCGCCAGCTCGCTGGCTCCGCCCGCTTCGAGCCGGCTGACCCATTGGTCCCACCCGGTGCCGGTGGCCTTGGCGATTGCCTCGATATTGCTGCCCTTGATTGCCATGAAACGAGTGTAGCCACTGCAGCCAAGGACTAACCAGCCCGCATGTAGCCTGGCGGCCAAGGTCGCTGCCGGGTCATCAGCCGATCCGGGCGCGCAAATGGCGCGGAGCCGCGGCCTTCACCGAAGGCCGCGGCTCCGCGCCAATGGTTCACAGTTCGCGCAAATCCGTGTTGAGCCTGCCGAGCAAGCCAACCAAATGATCCAAGTCGTCGTCGGACCACTGCGTAATGCGTTCGCGCAAGCCCTCGCGCCAGGACTGCAGCCATCCGTGCCAGCGTTCCTTGGCCAGTTCGGTGGGCAGCAGGTTGGAGACCCGGCGGTCGGCTTCATCGACCTGCCTGCTGACCAGTCCGAGCTCTTCGAGGCGGGTGACCAGGCGGGAAAGTGTGGCCTTGTCCGTCATGAGGTGCTCGCAAATTTCGGACTGCGTGATGCTCTGGCATTTGAGGATCATTCCCAGCACCGGCACCGCCGCGGGCGGCAGCCTTTCATCGAGCCGGGCGGCAAGGGTGCGTCGCGACTTGGCGGTCACCGAGATCAAGGTGAACAGTTCTTGCTCGGCGTCGTCGAATAGCACCCCGCGCCGGGTCTCCGGCTGCGCTTCATCCAAGGTATCCACGGTGGCTAGGCGTCGGTATCCGCGGTGGAAGAAGCGTCGGATTCCTCGGCCAGCCGCTCGGTATTGGTCTTGGTGTTCAAGTGCTGGTTAGGCAGCAGGATCACCGCGACGACGGTGATCAGCGCGAGCGGCGCGGCCAAGGCGAACAAGCCTGCCACTCCATCGCCGTAGATCGATTCGAGAATTATCCGCACGGGTTCGGGCAGCGTGGAGATCGTCGGCAGGGAACCGGAGCTCAGCGCCGCACCGACCTCGGCGGCCTTGTCGCCCAGCGAGGCGATGGCGTTGGTCAGCTCGCCCTGGCGCTCGGCGATCATATTCGGAATGGTGACCGCGAGCATTGCGCCCAGCCCTGCGGTGCCTGCGGTGCCGCCCAAGGTGCGGAAGAAGGTGACCGCTGAGGAAGCGACGCCGAGGATCTTTGGATCCACCGAGTTCTGCACCACCAGCACCATATTCTGCATGACCAGGCCTACGCCCGCGCCGAGGATGAACATGTAGAGGCCCACCAGCCAGAAGGCGGTGTCGTAGTGGATGGTGCCCAGCAGGTACAGGCCGATAACCTGCAGTACGGCACCGGTGACCACAAAGGCCTTCCATTTACCGTAACGCGAGATCAGTGCGCCGGCGATGGTGGAGACGACCAGGAGGCCGGCCATCATCGGGAAGGTCATCAGACCGGCCTGGGTGGCGGTGGCACCACGGGCCATGATCATGTACTGGCTGAGGAACACCGAGGTGCCAAACATCGAGATGCCCACCACGAGCGAGGCGATCACCGCGAAGGTGAAGGTGCGGTTCTTGAACAGCTGCAGGGAGATCAGCGGGTCTGCAACCTTGAACTCGACGAGCACGAAGACTGCCAGCAGGATGATCGAGCCGATCACCATGAGGTAGCTGGTGGCCGAGTTCCATTCGAACTGGCTGCCGCCCATGGAAAGCCAGATCAGCAGCATTGCCACGCCCGAGGCGAGCAGCATGATGCCTAGGTAGTCGATCTGGACCTTGCGCTTGGCGATGGCTGGTAGGTTCAGCGTGCGCTGGATCAAGATGATTGCCACGACGGCGAAAGGCAGCGCGACGAAGAAGTTCCAGCGCCAGTTGATGGTGTCGGTGACGAAGCCGCCGATCAGCGGCCCGCCGACGGTACCCAGCGCCATAACGGCCCCGAACAGGCCCATGTACTTGCCGCGTTCGCGCGGCGAGAGGATATCTGCCATCACGATCTGGCTCAGCGCGCCCATGCCGCCGCCTGCCAGGCCCTGGATCACGCGCATGGAGATCAAGAATTCGGTGTTCTGCGCGAAGCCGGCGGCCGCGGAGGCAAGCACGAACATGGCCAGGGCAATCTGCAATAGCAGTTTGCGGTTGCCCAGGTCGGCGAGCTTTCCCCAGATCGGGGTGGAAATTGTGGTGGCAAGCAGGGTGGCGGTAACCACCCAGGTGAACGCCGTCTGGCTGCCGTTCAGGTCAGAAACGATTACCGGGAGGGAGCTGGACACTACCGTGCCTGCAAGGATTGAAACGAACATGCCCATAAGCAGACCGGTCAGCGACTGCATGATCTGCCGGTGGCTCATCTTGGGTTTTTCGACCGGTGCTACTGCGGTCATGCGGACTCCAAAGGACTCAAAGATAAAGTTGACTGATATCAACTATATGTCGATAGTTGACCATTATCAACCAATGTGGTTGAGTCCACAGACAAGAAGGCCCGGACCATCTGGTGATGGACCGGGCAGCATGAAATATGCTCGTGTGGCAGGGAACCTAGGCCCGTGAAGTGCTCGGTGCGATGGTGTTGCGTCGCCCTTCGAAGGCGCGGGCCAAGGTGACCTCGTCGGCGTACTCCAGGTCGCCACCCACGGGCAGGCCAGAAGCCAGACGGGTGATCTTGATGCCCAGCGGGCTGAGCTGACGCACCAGATAGATTGCGGTGGCCTCGCCCTCCAGGTTCGGGTCGGTGGCGAGGATCAGCTCGGTGATCGAGCTGTCACCCAGGCGGGTGACCAGCTCACGAATGTGCAGCTGTTCCGGGCCGATCCCGGCGATCGGATTAATCGAGCCACCCAGCACGTGGTATTTGCCATTGAAGGCGCGGGTGCGCTCGATGGCGAGCACGTCCTTGGACTCCTCGACGATGCAGATCTGGCTGGTATCGCGGCGCTCGTCGCGGCAGATCCCGCAGGTGTTCTGCTCGGAAATGTTGAAGCAGATCTCACAGAAGCGGACCTTCTCCTTGGCCTGCTGGATGGACGCGGCAAGGCGCGTCATATCCTCGGCGTCGGCATCGAGAATGTGAAAAGCGATGCGCTGCGCCGATTTAGGACCGATGCCGGGTAGCCGACCGAGCTCGTCGATCAGTTCCTGAACAGCACCTTCGTACACCTAATGCCCACTTTCCTGACAGCTCAAACGTCCATTGATCTTGCGGTGCCATAATTGGCCTGCGGTGGTATCCCACCGTCCTATACCCTAGTGTCTCACCTAGACAGTTTGGCGGTTAGAGCCCGCGCTTAATTTCCACGACATTTCCGTTAACGTCACGCTGCTCGATGACCATGCCGCCGAGCAGCCGCTCTACCGCGGGGACGCCGATGAGTGCCGAATCCTCGACCTCGATGTCGTCTTCGCTGGGCGTGAACTCCTCCGGCTCTGGGGCCGGGGACGGAGGCTGGGCGCGATCCGGCGTGCCCCAGTTGCTGGCGGAACTTTCCACCGGCACTGCCGGAGCGCTGTCCTTGGCCTGGCTCATCAGCTGCTGGTAGCGGCTGAGCCGCTGTCCGGCGGTCGGCGCCGGGGCCTCGGCAATTGGCTGCTCGGCCGGTTCGCCGGGTGCGCCCCATGCGGGAGCGGACTCGGTGGCAGGCTGCACGGAAGGCTTCGGCGGTGCCACCCGAACAGGCTCGGGGGCAACCGGCGCCGGCGTTGGTGCCTCCGGCTCCGGCTCGCGGATCGCCTTGGACTCGAAGGTATCGGTGGTGCTGCCCGGATGCAACGGTGTGGAAGAAACCGGACGCGAGATTACCGGGGCTCCCACCTCTGCCTGGCGTGCGCTGAGCCCGGCGGTCAGCCGGGGACGCGGGGCCACCGGGGGGCCGTCAAAGGAGCGCGGAGCGGTACCTCGCGGCGCTGGAGCCACGGGTTCCAGCACGGCCGCAGCGAGTTCGGATGATGCGCTAGCTTCCTGCGGCTTTGCTGGTTGCGGGATTGCCGCTGAGCCCGTCGCCGGAACGGTGGGAGCCTGCGGCGCTGGGCTGCCAGACGTGCCGTACCCGTCGTCGGGGTACGGGGGCTCGTCCATATACGGCTCGTCCAGCGGAGGCGGCACATCGTCGTAACTGCTGACGTACCCCGAATCACCTGATGGCGATGGCTTGCTGGCCGGAGCCGGAGCCGGAGCCGGAGCGCCGGCTGGTTGCGGGCGCGACGGAGCGTTGGGCGCTACCCCAGCGATCGGAGCCTGTACGTTGGTGGCTGCTGCTGGGGAGGACGCCGGTGTTGGCCGGCGTTCACCTTTTGGGGAACCACCACCGGCGGGTGCCGATCCGCCCTCGGCAAGTACGACTTCGATCTGTTGGCCTGCCACCTGGCACAGGATGCCTACCAATATCTGCATCATGTCCGGACGATTGCGCAGATTAACAATCGGACCGGTATTGCTGAACGCGATCGTCAGCGTGCGGCCATCGAAACCGGCGACCGAACCATAGTTGGCGACCATGGAATGGAGCACCCTGGAGCTTGACTGCAGCTGCTCCAAGACCGCCGGCCAGGCCTGCTGGAACTGCTGAACCGATGCCCCGGCAGCATTCGACTGCTGTGCTGGCGGCGTGGATTGCTGGACCGGTTGCTGTGGCGCCTGCTGCTGGGCAGTTCGAGCGGCTTGTGCGCGTTGCTGCGCTTCGGCTTGCTCGCGTGCCGCCTTCTCCTGGGCAGCACGCTGTGCTGCAGCTTCCCGTTCTGCAGCGGCGCGTTGCTCGGCCTGCTCGCGTGCGAGCTTTTCTTGCTCGGCCCGTTCCGCTGCGGCACGTTGTTCGGCCTGCTCGCGAGCTGCCTGTTCCTCGGCGCGGCGGCGTGCCTCGTGGGCTGCCTGTTCCTGTGCCTGGTTCTGCGCCTGCTGCTGAGGCTGCGCTTGGCCTTGAGCTTGTTGATCTTGCTGCGGCTGTTGCTGCTGCATCTGGCGAGGGTCAACCTGCTGCGGGGCTTGCTGAGGACGATTTTCAGCCGCACGGCGAGTGAACTCGGCCATCGCCGCATTTTGCTTCACGTCATCGATGGAAACACCAGTACCGAAGGACAAGTCTTCCCCTGCGGCCGGATCTGGAACCAGGCTGAACGGCGCGACGCCTTCCGGACGAGCTTCGGGAACGCTCGGACCCGGCTGCACCGGAGTGGTGACCGGATTCAAGTCTTCCTTCGGGCCCCAGGTGGCTCCCCAATCGGCCGCTTCGCCGGTGTTGAGTGAACGGGCGGCGTCCGGATCCAGCGGAGCGTTAATATCTGGCTCTTCTTGCGTCACCGGCGGCTGCTGTTCGCGAGGCTGACCTGGCTGTTGCTGCGCCTGCGAAGGCTGTTGAGCTCGTGCTTCCTGGTGCTGCTGTTCGCGTGGCGCGGGTTCTTGCTCCCGCGGCTGGACGTTCTGTTGCTCGCTAGGGGCAACTTTCTGTTCCTGCTGCGCCTGAGCTGGCGCGGTCGGCTGCGTCTGGGGCTGGGAGGCGCTGGGCTGCTGCGCCGGCGTTACGGGAGTGCCGGCGGAGGACTGTTCCTGGGCTGCCGACTCGACGCCGCCATTGCGCAACTTCGCGGCGGCAAGGGCCTCGCGTACCGCGGCCGCTCCTTGGCGGGCCGCCGCGGGGGAGGGGGCAACGCCCGATGACTGCGTTGGCATTTCGCCTTCCGGGAGCTCTGGAAGCGCGCCGCCGGTCATCGCATGACGTTCCAAGCGATCGAGGCGTGCGGCGAAAGAGCTCGCCGAGTTTTCCGCTCCAGGCAGCATCAAACGCGCCGCCAACAGTTCCAAGTGCAATCGCGGAGAGGTCGCGCCGGTCATCTCGGTCAGCGCCTGGTTGGTCACATCGGCCCAACGGCTCAGTTCACCGGCGCCGACCAGCGAGGCCTGCATGTGCAGCGACTCCAGTTGATCGGCTGGGGTGCCTCGCAGAATTTTCTCCAGGCCTTCAGGCATCGCCTTGGCGATGATCAGATCGCGCATGCGTTCCAACAGATCTTCAACGAAACGTCGCGGATCCAAGCCGGTTTGAATGATGCGGTCGATGGCGCCAAAGAGCGAAGCGCCGTTGGCCTCGTGCAGGGAGAGGATGACCTCATCGAGCAGCGTGGAATGGGTATAGCCGAGCAAGGCAATGGCGGTCTCATAGTCCACGCCTCCTTCACGGGCACCAGCCATCAACTGGTCTAGCACCGAGAGGGTGTCGCGCACCGAACCGCCGCCGGCGCGAATCACCAGCGGAAGCACGCTGTCGGCGACCACTACGTTTTCGCGTTCGCAGAGCGTCTTGAGGTATGCCAGCAGTGCCTCGGGCGGCACCAAGCGGAACGGATAGTGGTGGGTGCGCGAACGGATGGTGCCGATGACCTTGTCCGGTTCGGTCGTCGCAAAAATGAACTTGATATGTGGTGGTGGCTCTTCGACGATCTTCAACAGGGCGTTGAAGCCCGCCGAGGTGACCATGTGGGCCTCGTCGATGATGAAAATCTTGTAGCGGTCGCGGGTAGGCGCGAAGGTCGCACGTTCACGCAGATCACGGGCGTCTTCGACACCACCGTGGCTGGCGGCGTCGATCTCGATGACATCCAAGGAACCGGGGCCGCCGTTTGCCAGCTCGACACAACTGGGGCAGGTGCCGCACGGGGTAGGAGTCGGCCCCTGCGCGCAGTTCAGGCAACGCGCCAGAATGCGTGCGCTGGTCGTTTTGCCGCAACCGCGCGGACCGGAAAACAGGTACGCGTGATTGACCCGGTTCTTTTCCAACGCAGTCATCAACGGGGTCGTGACATGTTCCTGCCCGATGACCTCGGCGAAAGTGTCTGGACGGTATCTGCGATAAAGCGCTGTACTCACACCGGTACCCTATCGGTTGTGCGATGCCGGAGGCATCAACTGGTCAACAATAAATTCTGGTTCTACGACCCAAGGCTCGCGAGGCAAAGCTGAAGGGTTGAAGGAGTCCAAAGCTGCCTGCAAAGACGTGCCGGGCAAGCCCAATGACTCTAACAAGTAGGCGCGGATCTGTGCGCCATTTAGTCCTTTTTCGGAAAGGTCTTCGAGCGTAACCGCACCATCGCGTTTAGCCAGACGTTGGCCTTGAACGTTTAATGCCAACGGGACGTGGGCGTACGTAGGAATAGGCAATCCGAGCAGCTGCGCTAGGTATGCCTGGCGTGGGGCGGAGGACAGCAAATCGTCACCGCGAACAACCTGGTCAATGCCGGAGGCGCCATCATCAACGACCACTGCAAGGTTATAAGCGGGGGAGCCGTCATTGCGCAGCAACACAAAATCATCCACCACGCCGGTGTAAGGCCCGAAAAGCTCATCGTGAATGGTGAACTGGTCAACCGTGGAACGAAGGCGCAGAGCAGCCGGCCGTTGTCGGGCTCTTTCGGCACGTTCTTCGGCAGTGAGATTTCGGCACGTGCCGGGGTATGCGCCGGGTGCCGCGTGCGGCGCGCTGGCAGCCTCTGAAATGTCTTTGCGCGTGCAAAAACACTCGAAGACCAAGCCGTTTTCGCGAAGAGCTTGGATTGCTTCGAGATAAATGGGGAGGCGATCGCTTTGGCGGACCACGGGAGCATCGAACTCCAAGCCGATGGAAGCCAACTCCGAAAGCTGTTGCTCCTCGGCGCCGGAGCGCACTCGGTCAAGGTCTTCGATGCGCAGAAGGCATTGCCGATCGGTGGACCGGGCAAAAAGCCAAGCAAGAATTGCGGTGCGCAGATTGCCCAGGTGGAGTTGCCCGGTCGGGCTTGGGGCGAAACGACCAACGCCCACGCGAACTCCATTCGGCTTGCTAGAAAAATCAAAGACCCCTCATGCACCTGCCAGAGCCCATCTACCCTTGCTACCTTCCGGTCCTGGGGGAGTTCAACAGGATGACACCACACGAGGGGTCACAGAAGATACTACCCGAAAGTTGGGGGTGGATGAAAATCGGTAGCCGTGCGCTTGCTCTCAATCCAACCCCTGAAAGGAAGGAGGCTATGTCACCCGGCTTTCGAATCCGGCGGGTCAAACCAACCTAGAATCCGGCGAACTCGAGCAGGCAATTCCGAGGCGGGGAGCATCGGGGTTTGGCTCCGTTCAAAGTCGAAGTTCTGCACGCTGGTGACGCTACCCGGTAGCTCAACCTGCAAGATTCCGTTCGGCGAACGCCAATTGACCGAACCGTCGGCCATGTATGTGGCCTGCCAACCTAAGGCGTGCTTATACATTTGGTGCCGCTTGCACAGTAGCTGCGAGTTGTCGCGGTTCGTATGCCCGCCTTTGGCCCAGTCATCGACATGGTCGATTTCACTGGAATCCGGAAGTCTGTTGCAACCAGGGAACCTGCAGTGGTTATCACGTAATCGCAGGAGGTCCTTGAGGGCTTTCGTTGGGCGGTACTTCTTTCGCCCGACGTCGATGACGGCACCGGACCAAGGGTCGGTGAGCACCGTCATCAGCGAAGGAGCATCCTTTGCCAGTCGCAAGGCTGCACCTAGGGCGATTGGCCCGTAGCCTTCCAGATCGGCCAACGTTCGAGTCGGATCTGCGAGCATTTGCAAGGCGGGGATGGTCAAGGCCACCCGCGCTTTGAGCGGAGTGCCGTTTCCGGCCGGCCAGCCATCGAGCAAAGCGTCCCGGAAAATATCGGCGCGGCGTTGTTGCTCGTTGCGCAGATCATCAGGGTCATCATGTTTCGTGGCGTGCCAGTTGATGGTGTTGATGATTGCCAAGGCATCCTCGGCTGGAAGTCGAATTTGAAGCACGGCCATGCCGTCGGCCTCCGGCCACCAGATCACCGAACGAGATTCACGCCCTTTTTCATGTCTCGTCTCCGCAGGTTCTGGCAAGAAACGTTCACGCATTTTGCGAGCACGATCCTTCACCGTGCGATCCGAGCCGGTGCGAGCGATCGGCAAGAGTACTTCTTGCATCTGTTGCACGTTCTCGGGCTCAAGGTCCTGCGCCTGGTGAACGATCTCCGTGGCGCTCTTGGTGGTGATGGCGCCCTTTCCTAGCTCGTTCAAGGTATCGGGGCAGAGGTGACGAAGCCCCTCGGCGGTGAATAATTTGCCTTGGACTATGCGTTCGCTTTGCCGCAGTGCACCAGATGCCTCGGAAATGAATGACGAACGAACCAAAGGTTCCGCTTCGGGATCAATTCCGAAATGCACTGCAGACTGCGTTTGCAAAGTGTCTTCGACTAAAGGGTCCTGAGTGCCGGACAAGGCGGCTTGCTTGCTAGTCAGCTCGTAGGTATCGGCCAGTAACGCAGCTTCTGCCGCATCCAACATACTGCGTATCCGACCAAGGGTTTCCAGTTGCTTGAGCCCAGTGGCTGGTTCGATTGCCCTGCCCTGCTCATGAAGGCTCTTGATAGTTGCTGCTAGCTTCGCGAAGATCGTTTCTTGCTCAACGTGGGCAGCCCACACGCCGTCGGTACCTGGATCGGTTCTGGTGCCCGGCGGACTGATATGCAGCCGATGAGGATCATCGCCGCTATGAAATACCTCTCGTTTGTTCATGTTTTAAGTATCCAGTGCCGCGGATAGGGTCTTCGGCGGACGAGCGCCAGATGTGGATAAACTAGATAATCCCCGAAATTTCGCCAATTTTTTGCTGAAAATACGTGTAGTTGAACCCACAAGGCTCTCGATTCGTGATTGTGGAGATATTTAGATATGCTGGTACCTGCTCCACGGAGCAAACTGAGGAGGATTCGCCTAGCGGCCTATGGCGCACGCCTGGAACGCGTGTTGGGTTAACGCCCTCAGGGGTTCAAATCCCCTATCCTCCGCCAAAGGAAACCCCCGAGAAATCGGGGGTTTTCGCATTTAAGTCCGGGCTTGGGAGTAGCATCCCGACGCGCAAGGTAATCGAGGGGACAGCGAATCGCTTTTCCTCCATCATGTGGGAGATTGAAAATGGGTTGCAGGTTCGCAGAACTGGCCATTGACTGCAAGAATCCGGTACTGATTGCCCGTTTTTGGGGCGAGGTCTTCGATTATTCGGTGCTCAGCGAAGAAGCCGGCTTGGTGACGATAGGTCCTGCCGAGGCAACTAAGGACTCGCAAGGCCCGGTCTTGACCTTCGCTCAGGTGCCGGAGGAGAAAACGATCAAGAACCGCGTGCATCTCGATGTGCGCCCGGTCGACTGCACGCAAGACGAAGAGGTCGAGAGGCTCTTGAGTCTCGGTGCGAAATATGCGGAAGTCGAATCCAGTGATTTCCCATGGATCGTCTTGCTTGACCCGGAAGGCAATGAATTCTGCGTTTTGTCGGAGCAGGAGGCCTAGGCAGGCGCGAAGAACGCCCCCATCCGGTAGCATGGATCTTCACGCAGTGCGTGATTTATGTCACCAAATGGGGGTTGTGACTAGCTTGGCAGGGGACGTCCGTAAAGCCGTAGTTATCGAGCACGAGTTTGAGGTTCGAGCGGTGTTGTCGCGCCTGCTAAGACAGGTTGGATTTGTCGTGCACGAGACCTCCTCTGGAGAAATTGGAGTAGAGCTAGCCGAACGAATCAACCCTCAGGTGATAGTGGTTGGGTCCGGACTTCGGGACATCGACGGCCATGAGACCCTGCGCCGGCTCTCAAATCGCGTTAGTGCCCACTTGCTTGCGGTGCTTGAATCCGATGAAGAATTCGATGTCGTGCACTCCTTTGACGCGGGCGCCGATGGCGTGATGTCCAAGCCGCTGCGAGAGCGGGAATTCAGGGCACGAATCGATTCCTTCGTGCGCCGCCAGGCCAGCACCAGTAGGTTGCTGGCCTTAGGCGAGAGCCAGCGGGGTCGAATACTTAGCCATCGAAATCTAACGCTGAACGTCGTGACGTGGCAGGTAATGATCGATGCAGAATCGGTGGAGCTGACCGCCACCGAATTTTCCTTGCTGCGCGCGTTGCTGCTGCATCCAGGGCATGTGCGGAGCAAGAAGGAACTGGCCCGAATGCTGAATGACGAGGATGGGGCAGGTGCGGTGGACCTATACGTGTCGCCCGCCGCCGTGCGAAGCATTGAAGTGCATATCGCAAATCTGCGACGAAAACTGGGCGATTCGGCGCGAACGGAGCTGTGGATCGAGACGGTGCGCGGGGTCGGATACCGGATGGTCGGCGAGCAAAACTCGCGTTCCTAGCCACAGCGAAACATTGAGCGAATCTTGAGCATCCGATAATCAACCCTTGAGGATTATCGAGCAGAATAATCACCATGGCCCTGAGCCATAGGGGTGCTGTGCTGAATGAGGTTAGATCTTGGGGGATTAACTAGCTGCCGCGCAAGGCGGCAATCATTACTGGTACCCATTTGAGTGCGTGAAGGCTTCGAAATGGTAGCGCAATACCAAGTCGAAGCCTTCACGCATTGTGGTTAGGCCGGCGGCTAGGCGCTGGTTTTTTTGTTGCTCAGTTCCGGGTAGTGAATGGCAGCGGTTTGCGGGTGAGCGCGCAGCCAGCCCTTGAGCACGTTCGCACCGTAAGAGGCGAGCATCGCATTATGCGGATCATCCGATACGCCGCGCGCTACGGCAGCGAGTTCCGCCGGAAGCTGCACCTTGTCGACCACCGCGTCCAGGCGCGGGGAGTAGAAAAACGGCACCGAGTAGCGGTCGACGCCAGCTGGCGGGGCGACCACTCGGTGGATGGTGGCCATCAGATAGCCGTCGGTGGCCACTTCGAGCATCTCGCCGAGGTTTACCACCAGCGCGCCCGGGGTCGGCGGCACCGAGATCCATTCCTCCTGGCCGTAGGGCTGCACCTGCAGTCCGCCCACCTGGTCCTGAAGCAGCAAGGTCACGAAGCCGTAGTCCGCATGCAGACCCACGCCCTGGTTGCCGGCGTCGGGTACGACGTCGCCGGAAACATAGTGCACCAGCTTGCCCATCCATGACGGGGTGTCGGCGAATGGCTCGTCGAAGTGGTCTTCGGGCAGGCCCAGACCCACGGCGATGGCCGCGAGCAGCTCGTGGCCGGTCTGGTTCATCAGCTCGGCCCACGCTAAGGCGCGTTCCTCAAGCTGCGGGAAATCTGTCGGGAACTGGTTGGGGCCCTGCAGGTTCAAATAAGGCTTGTCGGCAGGCACCTCGGACAGGGTCTCGCGCTCCGGTCCGTAGTCGATCTGCTCGCGGGCATCGGCTCGGCCGCGGGTGATTTCGGTGCCCATGCGGGTGTAGCCGCGGAACTGGGCGCTGTTGCGGTTATCGAGCTTGATCTTCTCAGCGACGGGCTTCTTGAAGAACTCGGCAATCGTATCCAGCAGTTCCTGGTCTTGGTTCGCCTGCGAGGCGTAGCCAACGATCTGGAAGAACCCTACGCGGTGCGCGGCATCGCGCAGCGCTGCCACGAAGGCTTCGTTGAAGCTTCCGTCGGCGTTGCGTGAGGTAGAGATGTCGAGGACTGGGATCTCGGTGACTACGTTGTTCATACACCTAGACTGCACCCAAAAACTCAATTGTTACTAGCGTCCGTTACGCCGGGTTCCTCCAAGTTTCTCCCGTCGTAACAATCCTTGCTTTTTGCTTCATAGAGGCGCAAGCTACGCGATGGCGAATCTTCCGAGGGGTTTACGCCGGGTGTTCACGGTACTGCCCGTCACCTGTTCACGCGCTGGGCGTCCGCGATGAATAATGCGCCCCAACGCCTGGGAATGTGTTTTTGCCGGCGGGTTTCCATATGCTTGGAAGGTGATCTTCCGAGCCGTTGGCGCTTCGCGCCCTTACCCAGAGCATCAATTAACTACCTCTCGGCAGTGGAGCGAAATTCCGCCGCAGCAGGTGAAGCTCGACGAATTGGTGACCACGAAAACGGTGCTCGATTTGGAGGCGCTGCTTTCGGAAGACTCGACCTTCTACGGAGATCTTTTCCCCCACGTGGTGCGTTGGCAATCGGTGCTGTATTTGGAGGACGGGCTGCATCGGGCGCTGCGCTCGGCCTTGCACCATCGATCGGTGCTGCACGCAAGGGTGTTGGATTTAGACGCCTAACGGGTAGGCTCGGATCAAGATAGCCTCAGGGCGCAGGCCGAAAGGTGCGCAGGGAAGGTAGGCCAATGACCGAGCCGAAGGATCGTCGCGATCCAAGCAGTTGGCATGGGCAGCATATCGTCAGCGAGTCCGAGCTGGCCTTCCAATCGGATCTGCAGGCCAAGAAGCGCCGCCGCACCCGGCAGAACGTGGTGTTCTCCGTGATGGCATCGCTCGTTGTGCTCGGTTTTGTGGCCGCGGTGCTGATTTTTACCGGCAATTGGCCGCTGGCCGAGGAACCGGCGGAGGAGGCGGTGGCCGATACGCCGGTCACCATCGAAAATCCGGTATGCCCCGACGTTGAGTTCAAGGTGCAGGATCCAGCCTCGGTGCAGGTCCGGGTGCTGAATACCACCGGAGAATCGGGGCTGGCGGGGGCGACCGCAGAAACGCTCAAGGAGCGCGGCTTCACCATCACCTCGATCACCGAATCAGCGAGCGACTACGCAAACGAGGTGGGTGCGGTGATCGCCGGACCCAAGGGGTACGCCCAGGCGCTGAGCGTTCAGCGCCAGCTGCCCGGGGCGGTGTTCGTCTTCGACAAGGAGCGCCGTGATGCGCGCATCGACCTGGAGGTCGGGGCGAAGTTCGAGGGGCTGGAGAAGGAACGCAAGCTCAATGACGCCCCCGGAAAGCTGCACTGCGCCGAGTCTAAATAGCGGCGGCGAAGATCTCCGGGGGCTGTCGTTGCGCTCAGCCGGTGCGCGAAGCTAGTTCACCGCTCCGGCATGCACCTGGGTCAGCGCATTGGTGAAGGCCTCGGCCGGTTGCGCCCCGGAGATCCCGTATTTGCCGTCGATGACGAAGAACGGCACTCCGCTGATGCCCAGCTGGCGGGCCTGGGCGATATCCGCGTTTACTTCCTCGGTGTAGGCCGTCGAGCCGAGGGTCTCCTGCACTTCTGCCTCGTCGAGTCCCACCTCGGCCGCAAGCGTGGCCAGCACCTGGCGGTCGCCGGTGTCCAGGCCGCGTTCGAAGTGCGCCGAAAGCAGCGTCTCCTTCAGCTCGCTGCCCTTGCCCGCGGACTTTGCGTGCTCCAGCAGGCGCAGCGCGGTGAAGGAGTTCGCCGGGCGCAGCGCGTCGAAGTTGTAGTTCAGTCCTTCGCCGGCCGCCTGTTCGGTGACATGCGCCAGCATCCCCTTGACCTGCTCGGGATCCATGCCCTTGACCTCGGAGAGGTACTGCACCTCGTCGCCGTCGTAGCGCTCCGGAAGGGTGGGGTCCAGCTGGTAGGCGTGCCAGAAGACGTCGACGTTCTCGGAGAATTCGAACTGTTCTACGCCCTTTTCGAAGCGGCGCTTGCCAATGAAGCACCAGGGGCAGGCGATATCGGACCAGATGTCCACACGGACTCGTTTTTCACTCATGCAAGCTTCAACAATTAGCCGCTGCGCAACATTCCCGCCGCGGCGATGGCAAGATGGAATAGGCAGAACCTATGCACCGTCAGGAGGACGATGGCCAAGTCGTTGAGCTATAAGGGCATTATTTTTGCCGGCGGAATCACCATGATGGCGGGCTTCGTCGACGGGGTGGGCTTCTTGCACTTCTCCGGTTATTTCCTCTCCTTCATGTCCGGGAACTCCACCAGATCCTCCGCGGCCCTGGCCACCGGAGACGCGAGCGGATGGTGGTTGGCCATGGGATTTGTGGCGAGCTTTGTCTTGGGAGTCATGCTCGCAACCCTGTTTTCCGCCCGGGCCACGCGCTACCGGCGGCCCCGGGTGATGTATCTATCCGCCACCCTGCTGCTGGGCGCGGCCGTGCTGGGTGCGGCGGGAAATGTGCTGACCGCCTGCCTGCTGGCCGCAGCCATGGGCGCGGTCAACGTCAGCTACACGCGCTCCGGGGAGGTTTCGCTGGGGCTGACCTATATGACCGGCACCCTGGTGAAACTCGGCCAGCATCTGGCCGGGGCGCTGTCCGGGGCGAACCGTGCGCTGTGGGTGCCCTACGCGATCCTGTGGGCGATGATCACCCTCGGCTCGGTCTGCGGGGCTTTCGCCTATCTGCTACTGGGATTGGGCGCCCTGTGGTTGGTGGCCGGGGGCATGCTGGCCTGGGCCAGCCTGGGGCTGTGGCGCGAGCGCCGGTTGGATAGCACCGCCCTTTAAACCATGCTGCCCCCGCGGACCGGGGCGGTCCGCGGGGGCAGCATGTGGCGTGCTCCGGAAGTTATTTGCTGGAAACCAGCTCGGCTTGCGGGGAACGGACCAGGAACTTGTAGGCCACCGCGAGCAGCACCAGCCAGCCGGCGCCCGCGTAGAGCGCAATGCGGGTCTCGGCGCTCAAGGCCAGCAGCACAACCACGAAGGCCATGAACACCAGCGCGATCCAGGCGCTGGCGGTGCCCCCGGGAACCGCGAATTCGCGGTCCACCACGACGCCGGACTTCTCCTGGCGGCGCATGGCCAGGTAGGAGGCGAGGATCATGATCCACACCCAGACGGTGGCGAAGGTCGCGATCGAGGCGATGATCATGAACAGCGATTCGGGCAGCAGGGCGTTGAGCAGCACGCCGACCAGCAGCACGATGGACATGATCAGCACCGTCATCCACGGCACCCCGTGGCGTGAGATCTTCGCGAAGGAAGCCGGCGCGTGGCCCTCGCGGGACATCGCGAACATCATCCGCCCGGCGCCGAAGGTGTCCGCGTTGATCGCCGACACCGCGGCGGTGATGACAACCGCGTTGAGCACGTGGGCGGCCGCCGGGATGCCCAGCGCGTCGAAGATCTGCACAAACGGCGAGGCCGAACCGTCGATCTGGCGCCAGTCGAAGAGCATCATCACGATCGCCAGCGAGGCCACGTAGAACAGCAGGATGCGCCAGGGCACGGTGTTGATCGCCGCGGGCACCGACTTGCCCGGATCCTCCGCTTCGCCGGCGGTGATGCCGATGGTTTCGATGCCGCCGAAGGCGAACATCACCACGGCGAAGGACAGCAGCAGTCCCATGAAGCCGTTGGGGAACAGCGTGCCGGCGCTCATCAGCGTGGCAAAGCCGGTGGCCGTTTCGGCGTCCGGGGCGTTGAAGCCGAAGAGGATCAGCGCCGCGCCGCCGATGATCATCGCGATGATCGCGGTGACCTTGATGACCGCCAACCAGAATTCGGTTTCGCCGAAGACCTTGACCTTCATCAGGTTGATCGCGGCGATCAGCAGCACCACGGCCAGCACCCAGATCCACTGCGGCACCTGCGGGAACCAGAAGCGCATGTAGATGCCGAAGGCGGTGACGTCGGCGATCGCCACGATCGCCATCTCGAAGGTGAACGTCCACCCGGTGACGAACCCGGCGAAGCGGCCCAGGTAGCGCGAGGCGTAGTGGGCGAAGGATCCGGAGACCGGATGCTTGACGGCCATCTCGCCCATGGCGCGCATGACGATGAAAACCGCCGCGCCGCCGATCATGTAGGCGAAGAGCACGGCCGGGCCGGCTGCCTGGATGGCGGCGGAGGAGCCGTAGAACAATCCGGTGCCGATGGCCGAGCCGAGGGCCATGAAGCGGATGTGGCGGGCCGTGAGCCCGCGGGCGAGGGACGCCTTGATATCGGTCACGATGAAATACTCGGATCTACTTTGAGGTGCATGCGATCTGCGGCCGGAGACTTGAAGGTTCAAGCCAGCCGCTGCCTCAAGCATCTTACGTGCTGCCGGAGGCGCGGCGGGGCGCTTTGTGGCGAAGCTCTAGCGTGAGATAGCTCATCCGCAGGGGGCAGGCACCGGGTGCCCGGTGGCAGAATGGCCCTATGGAACTCGGATTTATCAGGCATGGACAGACCCGCTGGAACCTCGAAGGCCGATTGCAGGGAAGCAGCGATATCGCCTTGAACGACACCGGGCGCGGGCAGGCCCGCGAGGCGGTGGCGGTGCTCGGCGCCGGACGCTGGGACGCGATCGTCTCCTCCCCGCTGAGCCGCGCGCGGGAAACGGCGCAGATTATTGCCGACGGGTTGGGGCTGGAGCTCGGTCCGGCCTACGATCTGCTGATCGAGCGGGACTACGGCGAGGGCGAAGGGGTGCTGGAGACCGAGGCGGCGGAGCGCTGGCCGGGCAAGCTGGGCGGGGGCATCGAAGCGCTGGAATCGGTGGTGGACCGCGGGCTGCGCGCGATCGAGCAGATCGCCGCGGACTACCCGGGGCAGAACGTCGCGGTGGTCTGCCACGGCACGATCATCCGCTACACGCTCTCGCATTTCGCCGGCTACAAATTGGATACCATCCGCAACGGCTCGGTGGCGATCCTCGCCCGCCGCGCCGCGGGCTGGGAGCTGGAACTGGTCAACGACCGGGTGCCGCAGCCTCCGGTCACCGCACCGTAGCTAGCCGCCCACGGTGCGCCGCACGCTGCGCGCAAGCGACGAGTCGGCCTGCCGGTTCTTGACCGTGGCCAACCAGGAACCCAGGCGCAGGTAGGCCGCGGAGCGCACCGGCGCGGCGGAGAGGAACACGTCGTGCAGCGCATCGGGCAGCCGCACCAGGTGCAGCTCGCGGCCCAGGTTGATGCTGCGCTGCGCGACCACCTGCACGTTCAGCGCCACATCTGAGCGGGTGGCCGCGTCACTCCAGCGCGGCAGCAGGTAGTCCCGGGCGCTGAGCATCACCAGCACCGGCTGGCGCAGCTCCAACCCCTTTTTCACCTTCGCCTGGGCGGCGAATACCGCGGAGATGAATCCGGTGCTGAGCGTGAATCCGTTGGCCGGACGCCATTGCAGGTCATAGTCCCATTCGCCCTCGAAGCGGTTTGAGACGGTGCGGGTGTAGAAGCCCGGGTCGATGGTTGGCAGGTTCCGGTGCGGATTGCGCCCGCTGGCCACCGCCAGGAGCTTCGCCAGGGCGGTGCGCCCCAACTCGGAGGCCTGGAATTCCAGCCAGGGGCTGTTCAGCGCCAGCGCGTCCACCTTTGCCGGGTGCGCCGCGGCATACAGGGCGGCGCTCAGCCCGCCGGTGGAATGGGCGAGCATCACGAAGCGGGTTCCCGGGTGGGCGCTGGAGATGATCCGGTGCGCCGCATCGAATTCCTCGAAGTAGTCTTCCAGGTCGGTGATGAACCCCGGGGTGCTGTCCGCGGTGAGGTTGCGCCCGTAGTTGCGCAGATCCAGCGCGTAGAAGTCGGCTCCCGCGGTGCTCAGGAACTGCGCCAGTTCGCGCTGGAAGAAGTAGTCGGACCAGCCGTGCACGTAGAGGATCGCCAGCCCGCGCAAGGGCGGGGCGAATTGCGGCCGCGCGGATTTCGGGCGGTGGCGGATCAGCGTCGCGGTTGACCCGTCGGACAGCGGGAGCGTGCGCCGGGCGAAGCCCTCGCCCAGGAGGTCCGCCTCCCAGCGGCCGGCGGCGGGGGAACGAAATTGGAAGGCCATGGAAACATCCTACGGGGCACGAAAAACGGCATCCCCCGGATGAGCTGGTTACCATCCGATGAATGCCGTTATTCGTGGCCGTACATTGGTAGTGCTCAGTCCGCTTGCGACGTGGGTCGCCTAGGTGCAGGAAACTTCTTGACGATTCACAGCAACAAGATGAACAACAATGCTGAGACTGCTGAAGCAACCACACAAGCCACCCAAGAGTAGAAAAATCCCGAGTAGCAAACAGTCATGACAACAAATCCGGTGGACCATGATGCGGCTTCTCGAAGAGGCTTGTTGCCTAGAAGTTTCGACTTGAGTACAGCTTCAATGATTCCGGCGACAATCGCAGTCGCAATCAACGTGCCCATCGCCCAGTAAACGAACCAACCAGCAATATCTTGACGAACTTGTTCCATTCCAAAAATCAAAATTGAACTTCCGATGCCCGCCGAAAGCGGAAGCGAGATGAACACCAAGACTGCAAAGAGAACCAGTATCACCCAGAAAATCGCGATGGCCTTGTTCAAAGGTTTATCGTCGTCGGTAGTTTCAGCCACAAATTCTCCATACCATTTAAAACGTCTAACTTACCATCTGGCTGGTATCAACTCGATGATGATGTTCATGATGACCCACGCCGCGTCCTTCGCAAGGTCATAAGGAATTCCAGCTGCTTGGAACGCGATGATCAACTCATTTTCGGATTTCAATTCCGCTTTGCGAACGAGAAGCGCCAGAGGTCGAGCGGTCAATGCCTAGCATGGCGTGGCAACTACGGGGCACGAAAAACGGCATCCCCCGGATGGGCTGGTTACCATCCGATGAATGCCGCAATTCGTGGCCGTACCGCTTCGCTTGTTGAGTTCAGGCGCGTGCAGCCGAGTTGGTGTCCTGGACTAGCCCGCCATCTCGTAGGCCGGAGCCGGGGTGTCCAGGTAGCGCAGGTAGGCGTTCTTGGTCAGGAAGGTCGGGAAATCGTCGCGCAGCGCGCTGGCCTCGAAGATCTCCACCGCCTGCTCGAAGCGGTCCCCCTCGAAGCGCTCGATCCGCTCCATGGTTTCTTCGGCCAGATCCTGCACCCAGCGGCGGGTGATGATCTCGCCCTCGTCGGTGATGGCCGACTGGTGGATCCACTGCCACAGCTGGGAGCGGGAGATCTCCGCGGTGGCCGCATCCTCCATCAGGTTGCGCAGCGCCACCGCGCCGTTGCCGCGCAGCCAGGACTCGATGTAGCGGATGGCGATCTCGATGTTCTCGCGGATCCCGCGCTCGGTGATCCGGCCCTCCAGGCCTGCCACGTTCAGCAGCTCGCTTTCGGAAACTTCCACGTCCTCGCGGGTCCGAGAGATCTGGTTCGCGTTGGCGCCCAAAACCTCGTCGTACACCTCGCGGGCCACCGGCACCAGGTCCGGGTGGGCCACCCAGGAGCCGTCGAAGCCGTCGTTGGCCTCGCGGGACTTGTCCTCGGAGACCTTCGCGAAGGCGAGCTGGTTGATGGAGGCGTCCTTGCGGCTAGGCACGAAGGCGCTCATTCCGCCGATGGCGCTGGCGCCGCGGCGGTGGCAGGCACGGACCAGCTGCTCGGTGTAGGCGCGCATGAACGGGCTGGTCATGGTCACCAGGTCCCGGTCCGGGAAGACGAAGCGCGGGCCGCGGGAACGGAAGTTCTTGATGATCGAGAAGATGTAGTCCCAGCGTCCGGCGTTCAGCCCGGCCGAGTGCTCGCGCAGCTCGTAGAGGATCTCCTCCATCTCGAAGGCCGCGGTGATGGTCTCGATGAGCACCGTGGCGCGGATGGTGCCGCGATCGATGCCCAGCAGCTGTTGGGCCAGCAGGAACACGTCGTTCCACAGCCGCGCTTCCAGGTGGTTCTCCAGCTTCGGCAGGTAGTAGTAGGCGCCGCGGCCCGAATCGATCAGCCGCTGGGCGTTGTGGAAGAAGTGCAGGCCGAAGTCGACAAAGGCGCCGGCGATCGGCGTCCCGTCGATCAGCAGGTGCTTCTCCGGCAGGTGCAGCCCACGCGGGCGGACCACGATGGTTGGCAGCTGCGACAGCTCGTAGCTGTGCAGCTTGTAGTCCCGGCCGTCCGGGGCGGTGAAGTCGAGCTCGCCGTCCAGCACGCGCAGCAGGTTCACCTGGTTCTTGATCACGTTCTGCCAGGTCGGTGAGCAGGCGTCCTCCATGTCGGCCAGCCACACGTTCGCGCCGGAGTTCAACGCGTTGATCGCCATCTTGCGCTCGATCGGTCCGGTGATCTCCACCCGGCGGTCCTCCAGGCCCGGAGCGATCGGGGCCACCTGCCAGCTTGAATCCTCGCGGATGTGGCGGGTTTCCTCCAGGAACTTCGGGTCCTTGCCATTGGCGATGCGCGCCCGATTCAGCTGGCGGCGCTGCATCAGCTCGGCGCGGCGGCCTTCGAACGCCTGGTGCAGGGCGGCGATGAATTCAAGGGCTTGTGCGGTGAGGATCTGCTCCTGGTAGCGCACTGGGGTAGCGGTGATCTGGATCGGGTTCAGGGAGGTGGGGGTTGGCATGATCTTTTCCTTAAAAGTTTGAGGGCGGTGGGGCCGGCGTCGTTGCCGGCCCCACCGTCCGGACCGCTGGGGTCCGAGTTAGTGGAACTGGCCTTCTTCGGTGGAGCCGACCAGAGCGAGGGTGGAGGCATTGGGGTTCAATGCCGTGGCGATCGCGTCGAAGTAGCCGGTGCCTACTTCGCGCTGGTGCTTGGTTGCGGTGTAGCCGCGGGACTCGGAGGCGAATTCGCGCTCCTGCAGTTCGACATAGGCGCTCATGCCTTCGCGGGCATAGCCCTCGGCCAGGTCGAACATCGAGTGGTTCAGCGCGTGGAAGCCGGCCAGCGTGATGAACTGGAAGCTGAAGCCCATCGCGCCGAGTTCGCGCTGGAACTTGGCGATCGTCGCATCGTCCAGGTGCTTCTTCCAGTTGAAGGAAGGCGAGCAGTTGTAGGAGAGCATCTGATCCGGGAAGTCGGCCTTGACCGATTCGGCGAACTTGCGGGCCATTTCCAGGTCCGGGGTTCCGGTTTCCATCCAGATGAGGTCAGAGTACGGAGCGTAGGCCTTGGCGCGGGCGATGCATGGTTCGATGCCGTTGCGGACCTTATAGAAGCCCTCCGCGGTGCGCTCGCCGGTGATGAACTGCGCATCGCGTTCGTCGACATCCGAGGTGATCAGGGTTGCCGCCTCGGCGTCGGTGCGGGCGATGACCACCGAGGGAGTGCCCGCCACGTCGGCCGCCAGGCGGGCCGCATTCAGCGTGCGGACGTGCTGCTGGGTAGGGATCAGCACCTTGCCGCCGAGGTGGCCGCACTTCTTTTCCGAAGCCAGCTGGTCTTCCCAGTGGACTCCCGAGGCACCGGCGGTGATCATCGACTTCATCAGCTCGTAGGCGTTCAGCGGGCCGCCGAATCCTGCCTCGGCATCTGCGACGATCGGGACCATCCAGTCCTCGACGCTTTGGATGCCCTCGGAGAATTCGATCTCATCTGCACGGAGCAACGCGTTGTTGATGCGGCGTACGACCTGCGGAACCGAGTTGGCCGGGTAGAGCGACTGGTCCGGGTAGGTCTGGCCGGAAATGTTTGCATCCGCGGCGACCTGCCAACCGGAGAGGTAGATGGCCCGCAGGCCGGCCTTGACCTGCTGGACCGCCTGGTTGCCGGTCAACGCACCCAGTGCGTTGGTGTAGCCGCCGGTCGGGGTTTCTTCGGTCAGCTGCTTCCACAGCTTCTCGGAGCCACGCTTGGCCAGGGTGTGCTCTTCCTGAACCCGGCCCTGCAGTTTCACGACGTCGGCTGCGCTGTAGTCGCGGGTGGTCCCGTTCCAGCGTGGGTTGTTCGCCCAATCGTTTTCGATAGTTGCGATGCGGTTGTCGATCGAATTCTGCTCGGTCATTGTTCTGGCCCCTTCGCCCACATGTTGGTGTTCGCCCGAATCGGAGAGATGCGGTGAACTTCTTCGTGACACTTACTTTTCCGTAGATGCAAGGGGGCGAATAGGGGTATTCGAGGGAAAGATTCGCGGTTCTTCGAGAAAGCTGAAAAAAGTAGGTTTCTTCGCATGAATAAGTGAAAAATGGCAGAAATGGTTGATTTGGAGACTTCGTAATCTGAAGAAGTGTTTTTCTTGAGGAATGAGGTGGTGGCGGTTTGGGGTTTTTGGGCGCGTCAAAGGCAGCTAAGCCAGATGTGTGCGATCTATGGCGGTTACGGCAGGTCTAGCGAAACGACGGCCATGAATCCGCGCCCGGAGATCGTCGGTTCGGCCGCATCACCGCCGATGACGGTATCGCGCAGTTCGAGCTTGCGCTCTTCGCCGTGCAGCGTCAGGACGCCGTTGCCCTGCAGCATGATGCCCAGCTGGCCATCGAAGAGGTACTGCTCGCGCTTCTTGGAAAGCTCAACGATGCGCACCGTGCCGCGTACCCGCTCGGGCCGGGTGAGCAGATGCAGAACCAGCAGCTCCTGTGCGGGCTGGCTGGTGGAGACCGGAAGCGTTGCCTCGATTTTCAGCGGGCGCAGCGGTTCCAGGCCTTGCGCCTGCCCGTCGACGTCGAGCTGGAGAAAATCTCCGGCTAGCAGGGTGAGCACCTGCGAGGTCCCCGCGTTGTGGAAGGACCCGGCCTTTTCGATCGAGCGAATCGAAAGTTGCCAGCTGCCCGAATCTTGGGATGCCGCGGTGAGCTGCCCGCCGTCGGTCAATTCACCGGCGCAGATCTGGCGGATCTGGCCCAGCTCCCACTGCTTCTTGCTGCTCTGGGCAAGCGGGGTGATGGAACCTGGCAGGAATTGCTGGGGAGCTTCACTCATGGTTCGAGTTTACTTCTCCAAGAGGGTCATCAGCTCATCGACCACCCGCGCGGTGCTCTGCGTGGCATCGATGACGGGCCAGCCGTGGGTTGCCGCAAGCCGCAGATACTCTGCCCGGCTGGCATGCAAGAAGGCGTAGGTTTCCGAATCCTCGCCGCGCGCAAGGATGCGAGCATGAGCGGTGCGCACGTCGACGTCGAGGACGACCACCTGCGCCCGCTGCACGCTGTTCCGGGCCAGCCAAGTCAGGAAGCGTCCGTGCGGCAACTGGCGGATGCTGCGCAGCGCAAGCTGGCAAAAGAGGTGGCGGTCCATCACGGTCACGCCCGGGAACAGCACGGCTCGCCTAGCGTTCAAGGCGATGTTGCCGGTGCGGATCATCGTCTCCATCGCGTCCTGAAGGGCTATTGGCATAGTGAGCCCGAGCTTTTGTTCCGCACGCGTCAGCCAGCGGCGCCCGGCAGGGTTTGCCAGGCTTTGGGCAGCTTGGCCACGGAGCTCCAAGCTGCGCACCAGTTCGCGGATGGTGGTGGTTTTCCCCGCACCGTCCATGCCCAGAATAATCAGGGCCTGGCAGGAATCCTCGGCGGGGGCTCGAACGGCAGGCGTGATGGGTCTAATGGCAATGGAGGCGATCTTGCGGCTCCCTTTGAATATTGGTGGATGGACAGTGTGCTCGAAACGTATAACGAGTGGCAACGCCGTGGTGATACCAATTTCTGGCTGAAAATTCGATGTGAATCTCATGAAGGCTGCTTGTGCGGGACGCGGTTCAACGGCGGTAACCGGAGTGGCCATCCCAGGCAAGGGCGAAAACAGAACTCAGCGGTGAAAGCGAAGAAGCCGAAAACTTTGGCGCGTAAGCTAACGAAACGACGTTATCGACGCGATTTTTACCGAATTTCTAGAAAAATTACCTGTTCTTCGCTTAGGCTATGAATGTGACTGCACCCACATGGAATCGAAGCTCATCGCAAGAACCGGAAACCGATCAGGGAATTGACGCCGCCCTGGACACGCTCGCGCTCGGCCGGCGGATCCGCCACCTGCGCAAATCCCAGGGGTTGACCCTGGACGACGTTTCAACCTTGGTCGATACGGCGCCGAGCCAGCTGTCGCTGATCGAAAACGGCAAACGCGAACCGAAGCTTTCCCTGCTGAAGTCTCTGGCCAGGGCGTTGCAGGTAGGTGTTGATGATCTACTAGGTGCGGAGCCTCCCACTCGTCGCGCGGCGCTGGAAATCGATTTGGAACGGGCCCAACGCGGCCCGCTCTACGAGGCATTGGGTCTGCCCACGGTGCGGGTCGGCACGCGGTTGCCGATGGACGTGCTGGAATCCCTGGTCGGCCTGCAGCATGAATTGGAGCGCCGGCTCAACGAACAGGCGGCAACTCCCGAGGAAGCTCGTCGAGCCAACACGGCATTGCGCCAAGAGATGCGCCAACGCAACAACTACTACAAGGAAATCGAGCAGGAAGCGGCCAAGGTGCTCGCGGCGGTAGGCCACGACGAAGGCCCGCTCTCGCACCATCGCGCGGCGGATATCGCCGAGCATCTCGGCTTCAGCCTCCGGTTCGTGGGAAATCTCCCGCACTCGACCCGTTCGGTCACGGATCTGAAGAACAAAAGGATCTATCTGACCCAGACCAGCCGCTCCGAGCATGATCCGCGCTCGGTGCTATTGCAGGCGCTGGGCCACTACCTGCTCGGGCATGAGGCACCCACAAGCTATGCGGACTTCCTGGACCAGCGCGTCGCCACAAACTATTTCGCCGCGGCGCTGATGATGCCGGAGAAATCCACCACGGCATTCCTGCGCCGGGCCAAGGCCAACCGGGAACTGGCCATTGAGGATCTGCGTGATGCCTTTGCGGTTTCCTACGAAACCGCGGCGCACCGGTTCACCAATCTCGCCACCGAGCATCTGGGCATGACCTGCCACTTCCAGAAGGTCCACGAATCGGGCATCCTGCACAAGGCCTACGAGAATGACCGGGTGAATTTTCCTGCCGACCATACCGGCGCCATCGAAGGGCAGAGCATCTGCCGCTACTGGACCAGCCGCGTGGTCTTTGACCAGCTGGATAAGTTCCGCTCCTTCGAGCAGTACACGGACACGGTCAACGGGACCTATTGGTGCACCGCGCGGACCGAGCGGCACTCCTCGGGATTGTATTCACTGTCCATAGGCGTTCCCTTTGAGCATGTGAAATGGTTCCGCGGCCGCGACACCAAGGAGCGTTGCCAGTCGACCTGTCCAGATGAAAATTGCTGCAGGCGTCCACCGGCCGAGCTGTCCAGCGAGTGGTTCGGCAACGCATGGCCTTCGACGCGCGCCAACACCCACCTCTTGGCCGCCATGCCAACCGGGGCCTTCCCCGGCGTGGATGAGACCGAGGTCTACCGCTTTTTGCAGCAGCAGAGATAGCCAATAAGTGGCGATGAATCGAAGCGATTTGTTCTTGCCGGTGCGTCGGATCGAGGCAAGCGAGCCGAATGCCGAGTTGCCCGCGCACTGGCCTATGGTGATGCCGCCGGTACGCCAACTTCTGCTCGAAGGCCTGGACCTGGGAGCGGTGACCGTAATGGTGGGGGAGAACGGGGTCGGCAAGTCAACGCTGCTCGAAGCTCTGGCCATCGCGTACGGGTTGAACGCCGAGGGCGGATCCACCGGCGCCATGCATGCCACCCGGGCCTCTGAATCCACCCTCTCGCAGCTGCTGAAACTTCACCGTGGTGCTGCCGCCTCACGCAAGGGGTTCTTTCTGCGTGCCGAAACCATGCACTCTTTCTACACGTACTTGGAGGAATCGAGAGTGGGATCGGCGTTGCATGAGCGCAGCCATGGCGAATCTTTCTTGGACCTCATCGAGGAACGGATCCGGCTCAAAGGGCTGTGGGTCCTCGACGAGCCCGAGTCGGCGCTGTCCCTAACCGGCAGCGTGCAGTTGATCGAGCGGCTGCGCGGGATCGTGGAGCGCGGCTCGCAGGTGCTCATCTCCACCCATTCCCCGGTACTGGCCGCCTTCCCCGGAGCACGAATACTGGAGGTCGGTTCCTGGGGGTTCCGCGAGCGCGAATACGACCACTTGGAACTGGTCAGAAACTGGCGGGAATTCTTCACCGATCCGGACGCTTTCCTCGGCTCGCCGGAGACGGAGTAACCGCGCAGAATTGCTGCACCGATGATGGTGAAACAGATGGTGATCACCGCCGGGGGCTTGGTGATCCAGGGACCGAAACGACTGGGGGTTCTGGCCTTGCCCGAAGGTACACGCAGTCATTCGGATACCGTCTGTTTTTGTGTTGCGATGTGCCAGACATCAGTTCAGGTGCCTTCGAATGAATTTCTCGGTGGCTTCGGTCAATTGTGCGCCATCCTCGGCGACGCTGCGACCGGAACGGGCAACCTTGAATGAATGGTCACCGCCCTCGAACCAGATAAGTTCGCAGTCGGCGTTCAACCCTGCGACTACGCGAGAGATGATTGCCGGGTTCGCGAAGGGATCACGGGTTCCTTCGAGGAAAAGCATCGGTGTGCTCAGCGGGTAGAGATGCTCGTCGCGAAGCTTTTCTTCCTTCTTGGGTGCATGCAAGGGATACCCAAGAAAAATGAGCGCTTCGGTGGGCATGTCCTCGGCAACCGCCAGAGACGCCATTCGCCCGCCGAAGGATTTCCCGGCGGTAAAAACGGGTAGGTCGCCTGTCAGGTGGGTGCCGGCCCATTCTCGGACGTGTTTCCACACCGCTAGGGCAACGGGAGCCTTATTAGGAAACTTCTTCCCGGCGTCCATATAGGGGAAGTTAAAACGCAATACCGATACTCCACGCTGAGCCATTGCTTGGGAAAACCCCGACATGAAGTCGTGGTCTTTGCCCGCTCCAGATCCATGAGCCAGAATCAGAAAAGCGCTGGGATGCTCCGCGTGGTCAACGATGGCGGTGAGGGTTCCGCTTTCCCATGGGATTCTCATTTCCTGGTCCATGCCTTCAAGGCTAAGTCTTGTTGTTCGGTTCCACGAACCGGGTGTTCACCACTTTGGCTCGTATGCGCGGGCCGGGGCCCGTCACTGACCAAACGCCTACTGGGTCCACTCTGATTTGTGTTCGGTACTCGTTTCCTCAGTTCCCTGCACCTTGACGGTGAGAGTTTCCACCTGCTCCGGTCCGTGGGCTTTGCTGTTGATTTTGAGCATCATGTTGCCCGAAACGAAGTCGACGCCGGGTATCGAATCGGTATCGTAGGTGTTCCCCTGCCAGATCCCCGGGGCGAGGGTGACGACTAGCTCGCCAATTGCCGGGGAAGAGACCGAATCGATGTAGGCGTGGGGATCGGTGGGAATGCAGTCGCGATAGGTTTCGATCTTCTTGATGTTCGCCGAGCAGAATGACTCGTAGGTATCATTCATTGCTTCGAGCCACTGCACGTACTTTTCCTCGGCCCAAGCCTCCCGGTCAGCCGGGTCCGCTCCGGTGCGGGCACGCGAGAAGGTGCCCGAATGCTGCTTGTTCTCCGTGGCAAAGGTGACCGATTCGAGCTCCGGGGATTTTTTGCCGATGCTTTCGAACATGATCCGCCCCATAAATCGCAGTTCGTCCGTGGAGACTTCATGGCTTTCGGCCGATCCGTCCTGATTAAAACGGTATGAGTTGTCCAGATGAATGGACAGATGCCCGGGCTTGGGTGAATCCCACGAATTCATGAGCTTGTAGGCACCGAGAAAACCCTTGACCGACTTGATGCCGGAGTTATCCAACCAGGCCTGGATCTTGGAATCGGCCCAGTCCTGTCCGCTAGCGTCTATGCCGCGCGCAGGATCATAGTCTTGCGTCGCTGAGGATTCGGCCGCAGCGGGGCTCGGGCTTGGCGAAGGTGATGACGTCGTGGCCGAAGCCGGAACACCTGCAGTTTCGCCGGGCGGTGGGGTTGCTTGAACCGAGCAACCGGTCAGCGCCAAGGCGGCTAGCGCCGCGGTGAAAACTACGCGCAAGCGCATGAGAACCTCCGGAGACTCGAGTAAATATCAGTCTATCGAAGCAAATTCGCTCAGCAAGTTTCGGTAGTGCGTGTGACTTAGTGTGGGTCGGAAAGGCAGAAGGTAATGCCGAAGGGATCGCGCAGTACGCTCCACCCAAAGCTAGGATCCTCGGTGTGTTCTTCAACCAAGACCGCGCCAGCGGCCACAAAGCCGGCCACGGATTGTTCGCGGTCGCCGTCGGCCTCTAGATCGAGATGCACTCGATTCTTATCAGCGGAGACCGACCCAACCTTCTGGAATCCAAGCCTGGCGCTGAAGCCCGGGGCGGTAAGCATGGTGAACCCCGGGTACTGCCCGGCGTATTCGGCTCCGAGACGTTCCCGCCACCACTCGGCGGCAGCCACTTCGTCTAGGGCATCGAGGGTGATCATGGCGATGTTTGGCATGAGCTCAACCTACCGCGAGCCGGCAGTGGTTTCTAGACTTAAACGAAAAGCAGACCCAACAGATCGCGATGATCTGTTGGGTCTGGCTTTCATGGGGTCTTAGCTGCCGAAGTAGTCCATAACCGGTGCAGCCGGTTCCGCGGCTACGGCCGGAACCTGCTTGGCAACCGAGAGCTGGCCTCCGGCGAAGTCCACCTCGATGGTGTCTCCGGCGGCGACTTCGTCGCCGATCAATAGATCGGCAATGGCGTCTTGCACCTTGCGCTGCACCAGGCGGCGCAACGGGCGGGCACCAAACTCCGGGTCATAGCCCTCGGCTGCCAACCAGGTGATCGCGGCGTCGGTGACGTGGAGCTTGAGTTCCTGCCCCGCCAGGTGCTTGCGAGTCTCATCGAGTACCAGCTTGACGATCTGGGCGATCTCGGATTCGCTGAGCTTGCCGAAGAGCAGTACCTCGTCGAGCCGGTTCAGGAACTCGGGACGCATGAACTCGCGTACCTTGCCCATTACCTTGGCTCGAATTTCGGCCTTCTCGCTGCCGGCATTGATCGAGGTGAAGCCGAAGTTGCCGGCCTTGCTGGCGAGGTGTTCGCCGCCGAGGTTACTGGTCATCAGGATCAGTGTGTTGGAGAAGTCCACGGTGCGTCCGGCGGTATCCGTCAGCCGACCGTCATCCAGTACCTGCAACAGCACGTTGAACACGTCCGGGTGGGCCTTCTCGATCTCGTCGAGCAGGATCACCGAATACGGGTTGCGGCGGACCTTTTCGGTGAGCTGCCCGGGTTCGTCGTGGCCGACGTATCCCGGAGGGGCTCCGATGAGCCGCGAAACCGTGTGCTTCTCTCCGTACTCGCTCATGTCGATGCGCACCAGCGACTCGGAGGAGCCAAAGAGGTTGTTGGCCAGGGCCTTGGCCAGCTCGGTCTTGCCCACACCGGTGGGACCGAGGAACAGGAAGGAACCGATCGGACGCTGTGCCGGGGCCAACCCGGTACGGCTACGGCGTACCGCGCGGGATACCGCGGCCACCGCGTCATGCTGGCCGATGACCGAAGCGTGCAGCTGCTCCTCAAGGGAGGCCAAGCGGGTCTTGTCGTCCCCGTTGATCCGCGAGGTCGGGATGCCGGTAGACCGGGAGATCACCTCGGAAATCTGGGCCTCATCGACGATGCGGGTAACCCCGGAGTCTCCCGCCTGCTCGGCAGCGGCGATGCGTTCGGTAAGTGTTGCGATGTGGTCGCGCCACGCACCGGCATCTTCGAAGCGTTCCTCGCCGACGGCTCGGGCCTTATCGCGATCTGCTTCCACCAGTTCGTTGCGCAGCGCCTGCACGTCTTCGGTACCGCCTGCGGCGATTGACCTGCGGGCACCGGCGATATCGAGCAGGTCGATGGCCTTGTCCGGCAGGCGCCGGTCGGTCAAATAGCGTGCGGACAGCGAGACCGCGGCCTTCAATGCTTCCGGGGTGTACTGCACCTGGTGGTGGTCTTCGTAGGATTCGCGCAACCCGTCGAGGATTGCCAGCGCAACTTCCTGAGAGGGTTCTCCCACTGTGACCTTGCCGAATCGGCGGGCCAGGGCGGAGTCCTTCTCTACCTTGCGGAATTCATCCAGGGTGGTGGCGCCGATCAGGTGCAGCTCGCCGCGGGCCAGGCGTGGCTTGAGGATATTCGCGGCGTCCATATTTCCGGACTCGCCGGAACCTGCACCGACCAAGAGGTGCATTTCATCGATGAATATCAGTGTTTGGCCCTCGGCGTCGGCTACCTCTTCGAGCAGGCCGGTCAGCCGCTGTTCGAAGTCACCGCGGTACCGGGTGCCGGAGAGCATGCCGGGCAGGTCGATGGAGATCAGCTGGACGCCACGGATCTGCTCCGGGACTTCATCGGCAACGATGGCACGGGCGAGCCCCTCGGCGATGGCGGTTTTGCCGACGCCTGCCTCGCCGATGAGCACCGGGTTGTTCTTGGTTCGACGGGCCAGGATCTCAATGGTCTGGGCCAATTCGTCCTCGCGGCCGATGACCGGGTCGATCTGGCCGTCGGAGGCCAGCGCCGTCAGGTCGGTACCGTAGCGTTCCAGCATAGAGACGTCTTGCTCTTCGCCGGACTCTGCCTCTCCCGTCTGGGCGCGCTGGGCCTGCTCCATGGCTGCCTGTTGCAGGGACTGGCCGGTGATACCGTGCTGCGCGAGTAGCACGCCCACAGGAGATTCGGGGGAGAAGACAAAGGCGAGGAACAGGTGTTCCGGGTCGATGTAAGTCGAACCGTAATTTCGAGCGACCTGATAGGCATCGAAAAGGCTGCGCTGGGCGGCGGAGGAGAGGCGCGAGGGCTTCTCGGTGGCTTCTTCCCGACGTGGCAAGCGTTCGATGGCGTCTTTGGCCAGGGCTTCCAGATCAACGCCCATGGCGCTCAAGTGCTGGCCAGCGGGTTCGGTGCGAAGCAGCGCGACCAGCAGGTGCAGTGCGTCGATTTCTGCATGACCGTTTTCATGTGCGAAGGCAGCCGCGATGGACACTGCTTCGTGGGTGCGCTGCGAGAGCAGGCGGGTAATGTCGATGGGTCGCGCGGCTTGGGTGCGCGAGGAAAGGAACCGGGAGAGGAATTCCTCGAACGAGCCATCTGACGAGGAGCCGAAAAATGCTGGCAAGTGAGCCTCCTAATAGAAACTTGAGTGGTCTATGCTCATGTTCAACGTAATACGAGCGAATCTATTCCCGCAATGTCGGTCAAGGCAACAATAAGAGGCCGAGTTCACAACTCTAGGCTTGGCGGGAGATCTCAACGAGTCCTAGCCTGGCTGCGGCCACAAGTGCCTGCACACGGTCGCGTACTTCGAGCTTCATGAAGATTTTCGCCATATGGGTTTTCACCGTCGCCTCGGAGATCACGAGCTGTCGGCTAATTTCCGTATTATTGAATCCCTTTGCCAAAAGATCCAATATCTGCATTTCGCGATTAGTTAGTCCGAGATCTTCGATAAGTCCTGCAATGTCGTGCGATTTACTATAGACGTTTTTTACAGCGGAGATTAGATCAGAAGAAACCGACGGGGAGATAGCCGCCGAACCTTGGTGAACGGCATGGACTGCCGCGATGATTTCGGCCGGTTCCGTGTCCTTCACGAGGTAGCCGCTGGCTCCGGCCATGAGGACCGGAACTAGATAGTCATCAGACGAAAAGGCCGTAATTGCAAGGACTGCTGGGCTGTTTTGGGCGGCCTTGATAATTTTGGTCGCTTCAATCCCGTCCATAATTGGCATTTGCAAATCCATAAGAACAACGTCTACATCATTTGTTTCACAATAATTAACCGCACCTTCACCATTTTCTTGAGTATTAACGGTCACAATTCGACGATCAGTTGCTAGGATCGTGCTAAGCGCATGCCGAATCAGCGGCTCGTCATCGACGATGAGCACCTTAATCTGTTCCATTGGAGTCCTTTGAACGGTGGTTGGCACAAGAACCAACCTGGCATGAATCGAAGTATATAAGTTCAAGAGTTTGGGGTTTGAAATGAAAGCTTTAAAGATCTTGGCGGTGGCCGCGCTGGCGGCAACTCCGTTGGCGTTTGCCGCGCCTGCTATGGCGGCACCAGTGGCAGAGCCTACCTATTCTTCATCGGGCGTTGCGAATCCTGCCGGTTGGGGCACTGACTTCTCTAAATGGGTGTGCGAGAATTACGGCTACGCTTGCGGTTAGCGGCATATTTGACTTTACCCGCAACCAGGTAAAGTATTCCGCATATGAGACTGCGAATAAAAACCGCCCTGACTAAGCTTTTTGCTGGTCGGGGCGTTGTCGTCTGGACGGGTATTCTCGCCTTTGTCGCCATTACAGCGACTGAGGGATACACCTTGCTTCAGGACGGGATTGATAATTCGTCCTCGAGCGTTATTCGCGGGGTGGCCGTTGGGTTGCTGCTGTCCGCCTCGTTGGCGATCGGAATGCGATGGGTTGCCACCTCGCTCGGCATGTATCTAGCCACGCTCTTTTTCTTCTTCTGGGATGGCGGCCTCTTGCTATGGCTGGTCTTCTCGCTCGTTATCTTCAGTGTTCTCGCGGCGACGGTTGCATCTTCACTGGTGCGTAACTGGTATCTGGTGATGCTATTCGTGTGGATGGGGCAATACGGAGTTAGGGCAGGCAAGGACGCCATCTTGCTGGTGATTTTCGTTCCGCTTGCCCTGTTGGCCTATATCCTGGCCCGCAGCATTTTCAACTTGCGCGAACGAAATCTAAATGCGATTCGGCAGATGCAGGAGAACAGCGAGCAGAGCAGGATTGCCGTTGAGCGCGAACGCAAGAATATTGCGCGCGATCTGCACGATATCGTCGCGCACGATATTACCGTTGTGGCCATGCAGTCCAAAGCTGCAAAGTTCGCCAATAATGGGGAAGCGGCCATCGAGGCAATCGACATCATCGCAAAGCTCAGTACCGAAACATTGCATGATTTGCGCCTGATGCTAAACGTCTTGCGGACCGACGGAACGATGAGTGGCTCGCCTGGGTCCGGTGTCGACAAGCCGGCGGCGACAACTGTTTATGCGGTCCAGGGCGTGGAGATCTTCTCTCAACGATTGCATGAGTCTGGATTTGAAGTGACATCTCACACGGGCGAGAACATTTCGGCGCTCCCGAGATCTGCGCAGACCGCGCTATATCGGGTTATGCAGGAAGCGACGACCAATATCATCAAACATGGTCGTCGGGGAGGAGCCTGCACCATGTGTTTGGAGATCGTAGGGCCGAATGCTGTTCTTGAAATGACTAATCAGATGCCGAATTCGCATTCCACGAGAGAGGAGCTCTCCGGCGGTGGAATCGGGCTGATCGGTATGAAGGATCGCATGAATGCCTTCGGTGGGCGGTTCAGCACTAGCGTTGTGAACGATCAGTGGATACTTAGTGCCAGCATCCCCTTCTGAGCCCTACCCTCCTACTTAAGTATGATTTCGGAATTCTTGTAATCGCGATAAGTTATATACGTATCGGTGAAGACCGATCACCGCAGGGAAATTGGTGATGTTTTGCGAGTGGCATCATCAAGGGTTCCGCAGTGATTAAAAGGTACGTTGCGTCATGGATGAACTGATCTTTCTTCGGCGTTGTGCCCCCATCGCACGCCTGAGTTCGTTAGTGGCGCGACGTACCTTTTATAATCACCTTCAGCCTCAGAGCGCTGTAAACCACTCCCCGATTTCGGGATGACCCCATCGAGCTTTCTTGCTAAGCCTCTTGAATCCTATTGTCATTCGAGAGTGGGCATCACATGTCGGTTCAGGCTGAAAACCAGCCCCGCGAATCGCTGAGCATTGGGTCGGAAGCGGCGGATCAACTGTTTTTCGAAGCCTGCAACGCAAACACCTTCAGCGATGAACCGGTTTCGGATGAAGTGCTTGAAGCTACTTACGAGACCATGAAAATGGGGCCAACTCTCATGGATAACCAGCCGATGCGCATCGCCTAGGTGAAGAGTGCGGACGCTCGCCAAGAGATCTCTGAGACTATGGCGGGAACCAATAAGCAAAAGGCACTGAATGCGCCGGTCTTTGCGATCCTTCCTGTCGAAACCGAGTGGCACGAAGGGTTCGCGTCTTTCTTCCCTCACGCCCCAGAATGCAAGGCGATGCTTGGTGATCAGGGCATGCGCGCAGCTGTGGGCAGCCATTGTGCATGATTGCGGGCAGGGTATTTCATCACGGCAGTTCAGGCCGTCGGCTTTGCAGCAGGCCCAATGGCCGGGTTCGACAACTCTGTCGTTGACGCAATCGTAAACACCGATGGTCGAAACAAGTCATTCTTTGTAGTGAACGTGGGAAAGCCTGGCGCGGATGCGTGGTTCGGACGCATTCCACGCCACGCGGCTGAATTCGCTACGGACAGCATCTAGGCTTCGCAGTGCTTAGACACCGGAGGGGTGGGAAACGCATCGCGTTTCTCACCCCTCCGGTGTTTTGGCCCAGTTACTCAGTCATGCCGACAGGGTCGTTCTCCAGCAGGTGATCCGACACCTTGGATAGCGCACGTTCCAATGCCGCGCGCAGGATCACTGGGACGGTGATTTCTTCCTCAAGTTTCAGCATTCCTTCGCGTTCAAAGGTCCGCAAGATCGCTTCAACCCGTGGGACGGACTCTTCGAGGCTCGTGATGAGGTGATGCTGTTCAACAGGCAGATCGTCTTCGGAAGGGATCTGCAGAGCGAATTCTGTGCGTGGTGGCTTCGAGGAGGCCGCATGGGTCAATAGCCCAGCAACCATCTCGGCAACCTGTGCCTGTCCGGGAATTTGCAAGGTGGTGATCAGCACATGCGAATAGATGATCTCTGCGATGAGTTCCTTGACCAGACGAGCACCCGGTCCGCTGGAGGCTAGCAGGGCCTCTCGCAGTGATTCGGTAGGGACCGCATTCGGCGCGCTGTAGCGAAGCATCGCGGTGCCGATCAAGGCATCCCAGTAGGCCGCGAGTCGGGGGATGGAGGCAAGATCCGAAACAACTGTGCCGTCTTCGGGTTCCCAGGCATTGGTGCCTTGGGCGGCGGGTTCATCGACGGAGACTAAGAGTCCCAGCGCACCGGCGGCTTCCTGGAGCGTCTGTCCGCTGATCATTCCGGAGGGGTCGCTTGGCTTGCCGTCTCCAACCCACTCGATCAGCTCACGTGCCGCGAAAACGAATGGCATCGCCTCCAGGGCTGCGTTAGCTTCCTCGTCATCCATGAAGGGGACCACGATCGGCGAATCACCGGCCATGCGGGAGAGGAATTCAAAGGTCTCCTTGAATTCCTCGACGCTACCGCCGAAGTTCGCGGTGGTGCCCAAGAAGGTCAGGTAATGCTTGAAGATCGCCGCGCTCGCTTCGGAGACCTCTTTGCCCAGTGAGGAAAGGTGGCCTAGCTGTTCACCGAGAACGGTGGGGTCCAGTGTGGTCACGTCGACTTTATTGCGCAACTGCGCGTGCGCGATCAGCAGGGTAGTCAAACCCTCCAGGCCGGCGCGAGTTTCGCTGGCCGGCTGGTCTTCTTCTTGGAAGTGGCGGAACAGCTGCGACTTGAAGGGCTGCAGAGCCTGGCGAACCTCGGATTCGAAGGGGGCACTGCTCCCTCCCGGACGTCGAGCTGGGTGACCTGAGGAGGCCTTCTTCTTGGCGGGCTTACGTGATGCCATGATCTACTGCTGTTCCTTCGCTATGCGGGAAAAGGTCGTTACTTCCAGTCTACGCAGGGCGCTCCGCCCGGCGAGGCCGGACGATCCTTGGGAGAACCAGCTCTGGGGGATACCGCAGAGATAGCCTAAAAGCTACGAATTTTATACGGGAAGCATGCTGAGTTGCCGCAGAAAATGCAGATCACTTAGTTGTGTGGTTGCGGTCACCGTTGAATCCTCAGTGCCCGTTGATTTTCCTTTCTGTTCGCGCGAGAGTGAAGGTATATGGCTCCGCATGCGGGCCTCAAAAGTCGTTCTAGGAGAGTAGCCCATGGCGGTAACACCAGCACCGGATCATGTTGTTATTGTTGGCGCCGGATTCGTTGGACTGTCGACGGCTTGGTACCTGCAAGAGGCCGGCGTCAAAGTAACCGTGGTTGATCGTGGCGGTGTAGCGTCCGGGTCTTCGTGGGGTAACGCTGGATGGCTGACCCCAGCACTGACCTTGCCGATCGCCGAACCGTCGATCTTCTCCAGTGGTCTGAAAATGATGTTCGACCCGGCTTCTCCGCTGTACATCCCGCTGAAGGCCGACGCAAAGCTCTTGCGCTTCCTGCTCGGTTTCACTTGGCATTCCACTCCCAAGAAGTGGGAGCAGGCCATGCGCGTCTTCTCCGAGATTGGCACCAACGGCCTGGACTCCTTTGACGAGATCGCAGAGGCCACCACGGCCGGAGCGGGCGTAGCCGAAAAGACCAAGCCCGCGGATCCATTCCTCGCCGGATTCACGTCCGTTAAAGACAGGGAAGGGTTGCTGCACGAATTTGAGATGATCCACAAGACCGGCGGCAAGGTCGAATTCGACCTGTTGAGTGGTGACGAACTGCGCACCATCGAACCGACGCTGTCCAACAGCGTCGCGGCTGGTATTGCCATCAAGAACCAGCGTTATATTAACCCGCCTAAGTTCATGGATTCGCTGGCGGAATCCGTGATCGCCCGTGGCGGCGACATCATCGGTTCCTTCAACGTCACCGACGTGCGCGATAACGGTGCATCGGTCACCGTGGTTGGTTCGGAGGGGCGTGCGATCACCGCGGATCACGTAGTAATGGCCACTGGCGCGTGGATGACAGATCTGGCCAAGAAGTTTGGCGTCAACGTGGTGGTTCAGGCGGGACGCGGTTATTCTTTCACCGTAGAGCCTGAAGACATGCCAACTCACCCAATTTATTTCCCGGCCCAGCGCGTGGCCTGCACCCCCTTGGGAGATCGCTTCCGCATTGCCGGGACCATGGAATTCCGGGACGTGAACCACAAACTCGAGCCGAAGCGCATCGAGGCCATCGTCGCCGCTGCCGCACCGGTATACCAGGGAATCAATTGGGAGAATCGCAAGGAAGAGTGGGTGGGCGGACGCCCATGCACCGCGGACGGGCTACCTCTGGTCGGCCAAACCGAATCTTCGCGTATCTCGGTCGGAGGCGGTCATGGCATGTGGGGCGTCGCCCTTGGCCCGTTGACCGGCAAAATTCTTGCCGCGCAGATTACCGGCCAGACGGTGCCTAGCTTGGCACGTCACTTCAATCCGTTGCGCAAGGGGTTCTAAACCAGGGCGCATAGGTGCAAATGCTGGGCTCGGCTAATCATTCAACTGACATTTGCCGAGCCTTGTGTTTGTCCTCTCGCCTACAGCGAGGCGGGAATCGAGGCCGTGAGGGCCGGACAGGCAGTTACTCGTGGCGAGTGGAGTCGCCGGCAAGAATTGATTTGTAGCCTTCGCGGTAGCTAGGGAATCGGGGGATGAATCCAGAAGCGAGCAAACGGGCGTTGTTCAGCCTGCGGTCCGCAGACCGACGAGAAGCGTGGCTTTCTGCTTCGATCTCGGGAGATTTTTCTTCGAGCTCTTCGGCGAGGAAGCGGTATACGTCAGCAAGCTGTGCCGGTTCGCTGTCGGTGGCTATATAAAGGCTCTCGGCTCTATTTCCGAGTGCGGCGACGTGGACGATCGCCGCGGCGAGATCATCTCGGTGGATTCTGTTGGTCCAATGAGAGGTTCGGGGAAGTCGTGCGGTCCCGTTGCGCACCAGATCGATCAGTCGCGTGCGTCCCGGTCCATAGATTCCTGAAGCTCGGAGAATCGTTAGCGGCAGACCACTATCGGCCAGCAATAGCTCGGTTTCGGCCAGGATCTGCGATGTGGGGCGAGTCGGGGCTAGCGGTGATGATTCGTTGGCCCATTGGCCTTCCGTACCGCCGGTGACCGCGGAAGAAGAGACGTAGATAAGTCGTTGTAGGCCGGGGCATGAGGTGACCAGCGTCTCGACGAGGCGACGCGCTACTTGCAGATAGCCCCGGTCGTATCCGTCGACATCTCGGGTGGCGGGAACCGGAGTCAAAAGTACGATGTCGGTTTCCGGATCTATCTTCGGCCAGGCTTCTGGTTCGAGAAGGTCTACGCTGTGTCCGGTGAAAGAGGGCGGAAGTTTGCCGCCGTTTCGGCGCCATGCGGTGACCTGGTGGCCCGCGGCCAGGAAGCGTAAGCCTGCTTCGGTGGCGACATCTCCGCAGCTGATCAACAGTATCTTCATTCGGCGCCTCTTCTGTTGGTCGGATGGCACCATTAGTGGAGCCCTGCTACTAACCCTAGGGCTTGCAAGGCGGGTTATGTGCTTGATGAAGAGGCGCGTGGTCCGCGGTTGCGGATAAATCGATAAAATAGACTGGTTGTGTGCCTTGGGTCGCGGTCTTGTTGACGGCGGAGTGCGGGTCGCAGGGGCATTCGCGTTGGATTGACCCATATTGATCACCATAGAAGGGTGCAAGAAGATTCGGTCTTCAATTTTTCGTAAGGTACATCCAGGCACTGCAGTCCTTGAGATTCTGCTGGTCGCGGCTTTGATTAGTGTTCTCGTGGCTATCGAACCAACCGGTTGGGATCTGTCGGTGTATCGTGAAGGCGCACTGACGCTGTTGCGTGAGCCCGAAGCTCTCTACGGTCCATTCGTCGGTCCAGCGAATGCGCCGGGTTTGCCATTTACCTACCCCACATTTGCGGCTATTTTGTTTCTGCCCATGGCGTTTTTCCCTTACTGGGTTTCGGTCTCGCTCACCATGGCCGCCTCGATCATTCTGACCTACCTTGTCGCAAAAGATCTCTCTGCCCGGGTTGTGCAGAAATGGCCGACCTTGGCTCCTGTTATCACGCCATTAACATTGACGTGCCTGATGCTGATGTCCGCTCCCTTCCGGGACACGGTGTGGTTTGGCCAGATCAACATCTTGATACTTGGCGCCTGTTATCTGACCTTCGTGCGCTACAAGTCATTGATGCCGTTCGTGATTGCGGTGGGTATCTGCGCCGGCATTAAGCTCACCCCTATTGCACTACTGATTCTGCCTTTCGCAATGCGCAAGTGGCGTGCGGTGCTGGTCGGGGTAGCAACATTTATTGGTACCCAGGTTGTTGGCTTGCTTTTTCAAACGCAGAACACCTTGGACTACTGGCTAGACGTGGTGCAGGATCCATCGCGTGTGGGCAATGTGGGCTACATCGACAATGTCTCGCTTCAGGGAATGCTTGAGCGACTCAATGCTCCGTCCTTGGTATGGCTCGTGCTGGCCCTGGGTGTGGGCCTTTCCTTCGTCATTTTGCTCTGGAAGTTGCATGAGAAGGTGGATCGGGTGGTCCTGCTCGGTGTGGCGTCGGCCTGTCCGTTGCTCGTCTCTCCGGTGAGCTGGTCCCACCACTGGGTGTGGTTGCCGGTGATGACGTTCGCCTGGACCGTCTTGGCCCTGCGCTTCGCCCCGGTGCTGCGTCGCACGATGCTGATTTCCTTGGTGCTGTGCTACGTCGTGTTGTCGATTGGGGCCAAGAAGATCGTGGCGTTCGCTGGATATTTCCCGGATGGGGAATTGCCAGTTTGGTGCTACATACTTCCCGCGGTGCCCGTGCTGGTGCAACTCTTGTGTCTTGCTATTTCCTTGGTAAGCACGCGGCAAGCCAGCAAAGCGGAGCCCGCCAGTCTGCTTTCCTGAGCCGGGTAACTAGGGGTCGGCAAGCGCTGTACAATTCTTAGTATTCGAAAGTTTGTTCTAGCTAAGGGTGGTGTCTAGGTGAGCGATGCTGACTCGGTGATGCCCCCGGGGGCAACCCAAGGTCCGGTGCAGGCGGTCTCCGCCATGGGCTTCCCCTCGCCTGCGCGAGATTATTTTGACGGCGGGCTCGACCTGAACAGGTTGCTCGTCCATGACCGGGTTGCCACCTTCATCATGCGGGTAGCTGGCCACTCGATGCATTCGGCCGGAATCTACGACGGCGACGAAATTATCGTGGACCGCTCGCTGAGCGTGAAACACGGATCGGTGGTTGTGGTGAGCCTGAATGGGCAGATGCTGGTGCGGCGCTGGCAAGTTGACGGAGCGCATGTTAGCTTGCTCAGCGACGAGTCGCCGCTACCGGTAGTGCTCACGGAGGGCGATGAAGTTGAAGTCTTTGGCGTGATCACTAGGTGCCTGCACCATGTCCGCTGAGCCGGGAGCTTCTGAGCAGAGTGACCACGTGGCGCTGGTGGACGTGAACAACTTCTATGTCTCGTGCGAGCGCGCCTTCGACCACTCGCTGCGGAACCGACCGGTGGTCGTCCTATCAAACAATGACGGGTGCGTGGTAGCTCGGTCGCAAGAGGCCAAGGACCTGGGGATAGCCACCGGTGAACCGTTCTTCAAAGTGCGTCGCTATATGCAAAGCCATAACCTCGCGGTTCGCTCTAGCAACTATGAACTTTACGGCGACATGTCTGCTCGCGTCATGGAACTGCTTGGCCGCTTCGGCACCTGGCATGAGGTGTATTCCATCGACGAGTCATTTGTCGGATTGAATGGAACCCTTGAACAGGTGCGGAGCACCGCCGCGCAGATCCGTGCGGCAATCGACCAGTCGATCGGCGTGCCGGTGTGCGTCGGCGTCGCTGCAACGAAGACACTTGCAAAATTCGCAAACCATATTGCCAAGCACAATCCACATATGCGCGGGTTGTGCATCGAAGGGCTGATGGAACCGGACCAAGTGGACAAGATCATGTCGCAGGTTCCCGCGACCGACGTCTGGGGTGTGGGGAAGAAATCCGGCGAGAAGTTGACCGGCATGGGAATCCAAAGCATCGCCCAGCTGCGCGCCGCTGATCCGCAAGTGATTCGCAAGAAGTTTTCGGTGGTGCTCCAACGCACCGTGCTGGAACTGAACGGGCAGCGCTGTATCGGGCCGATCGAAGAGCGATCGGACAAGGGCCAGGTGATGTTCACTCGTTCCTTCTCCACACCGGTTCGCACGCGCGAAGCGATGGCGGATGTCATGTCGATCTACGCGCAGAAGGCGGCAAGCCGCTTGGCACGCGAAGGACGCTATGCCAGCCTGCTGACAGTCACCGCCGGAACCAGTAGATTTGCGAACTCGGCGGCCTCGTTTCCCACCGCTCAGGTACGGCTGGCCCGGCCCACCAGAGACCCGATCACGCTGACCCGAATCGCGGTCGATGCGATGAGTGAGCTGATGGCACCCGGGATCGACTATGTACGTGGGGGAGTCATCCTCTCGGGGCTCAGCGACCACCCGGGGGCGGAAGAACTCGATTTGGGACTGCTCGATTCGCACAGTGCGCAGGAGTCCGAGAAGATCAACGTGAGCGACGTGGTGCAGCAGGTATCCCAACGCTTCGGGGCCAAGGCCATCGGTTTAGGACGGGCCGGTATTGCCAAGGATCCCGAATGGTCGATGAAGCGCGAACATATGTCACAGCGCTACACCACCGACTGGGACGAGCTGCTCATCGTGCAAGCGTGAAGTCTTCGGTGGCAGAATGTCGAATATGAATACTGCGCTTCGTCGAACTTTGGGACTGGGCCTGCTCGGCACCCTGCTGCTCAGCGGGTGCACAGCCCCCACTGGCACCGCCGACCGGCCCGAGCCCGGCAAATCAAGCAATCCGAATACCCAAACGCCGGGCTCTGCAGCACCCGCGCCGAGTCCGACAGCAGCAGATCCACAGGAAGAACTGCGCGAGAAGGCCGAAGCGCTCGCCGACGAGATGAGCCTTGCCGAGCAGGCCGGCAGCCTCGTGATGGCTGGCGTATCGGCCGACGGGGCTTCTGCCGCGCAGATCCAGGCGCTCAAGCAGCAAGGGATCTCCAATGTGTTCCTGCGTGGCCGTTCGCAACTCTCGCATGCGCAGATTTCCAGCCACGTCGCGGAACTGCATGACTCATTGGCCGCAAATGTTCCAGCGGACCTGCCCGTCTGGGTTGCCACCGACCAGGAAGGCGGGTTCGTCCGGGTCCTTCAGGGGCAGGGCTTCTCCGAGCTGCCCACCGCATTGGAGCAGGGTGCTTGGGATGCGAAGAGGCTTGGTGCGGAAATCTCCGAGCTGGGCGGAGAGCTAGCCGACGCTGGAATCAACGTAAACCTCGCACCGGTTGCAGATGTGGTACCGGCAAGCCTGGGTACAGGCAACGCGCCCATTGGCAAGTTCGGGCGGCAATACGCCAACAATGCGGGGGATGCCGCGGCCGCCATGCTGATTGTTAATGAGGAGCTGGCCCAGGCCGGAGTGCAACCGGTGGTTAAGCACTTCCCGGGACTGGGCAGGGTCTCTCTGAATACGGATACCCATGCGCAGGTGACCGACGCAAAAGTCGGTGACGACAGCACCGACCTTGAACCTTTTGCGGCGGCGGTAGACCAGGACTTGGCCTGGGTGATGATTTCGAACGCCAGATACACCCGGCTCGATAAGGCAAACGACGCACCATTCTCGAAGAAGATCGTCACCGGTCTGCTGCGGGAGGACTTGGGCTACGAGCGGCTCATCATTTCCGATGACCTCTGCGACGCCAAACAGGTTTCCGCGGTTCCGGTGGGCCAGCGTGCGGTGAAGTTTGTTCGGGCCGGTGGCACCATGCCACTGTGCGTGAATGAAAGCAAGGCGCTGACCATGGCTGAAACGCTGGCCACGCAGTCCGGCGAAGACGAAGAGCTGGCGGGGCAGGTCCGCGAGGCAGCAATCTTGATTCTTGCCGAAAAGCTTCGCCTGCAGAGGTAATGCTTGGCCTATGTTCCGGGCCGCTACGCCTTTTGCGACAAGGGAAGACCCGGGCGAAACCCTACTCGCTAGGGAACGCCCGGGTCTAGATTGAAGGTCTGCGCGATCAAGCTCAGACGCTTAGCTCAGGTGAGGTTTAACCCTTGCCGTTTCCTTTCTTGCCACCCTTGGTGATTTCCAGGACCTGTGCACGGTCTCCGGTCTGGTTCTTCTTCTCGCCGAGCGTGCCGGTGCTGTTGTGCAGGTGCAGCAACAACGCCTTGGAAGCAACGGAAGGCTCTGCCACGGTGACCGGGAGCTTGGTGCCGTTCAGATCGGTGAATAGCGAACCCTGAGCCCCAAAATCAACCTGAGGTTCGGCAATATCGAACGTGACCCAGTCGGTCTGATCCACCGGGATCATCGCCCCCTGGTCATTGGTGTGGTACCAGGAGAAACTGGAGACGCTGTAGGAGATTTCGGTGGAATCCTCATCCAGGCCGAGCGCCGCAAGCGATACCGGCAAGACTGCCACATTGGTGTCGAAGCTGTTGGTGTCAACATCTCCGAGCACCCCGTTGACCGGCTGCAGATCCACCTGTTCGCCGGTCTTCAAATCGAAGGTGGCAGCGAGGTCAAGGTCGATTCCGTCGAGCGCGGTCGTGAAGGTCACGAAGTCGGCTTCGCCGTCGCCATTGGTGTCGATGTTGACATCCAATTCGGTGCCGCCGGCTAGATGCGCCCAGTTCCCCCAGGTCGAGATGCCCACGTTGAGCAGGCCATCGGCCACGCCGGTTCCCGGTGCGGTGCTTGAAGCGCCAACGTGCTGCAGATCCATCGAGCGGGCCCCTGGAACGCTGTCCATGGTCTTCGGCCCGCGTTCGCTGGAAGCGCCCAGTTCAAATGCGCCGAGCAGCGAGACTACCTCGGTGGCGCCTTCGCCCGCGCGGACATCCTTGCCCTTGAGCTTCAGCTCGGTGGTGTTCTCACCCTTCTTCAGCTTCTTGACCGAAGCGGACATATCGGCAGAGAGCTTTGGAGCTGCCTGAACCGGGACGCGCAAGGTTGGAGCCTCCGAGCTGGTGAGCTCGACGCGACCGCTGGCATCGGAAACCCATGCGCGGGCCAGACCCGACTGGGCGCTGTCCATGGTCGGATCCAGGGTCTTGGTCCATGTGGCTGGATCCACGCTCAGGGTGACCTCGATGTTCTGCGAGGTTCCCGGAGCCAGGGTGAGACTCTGGCGGTCCAGCGTGAAGCTGGTGCCCGGGATCTCGGTAGCTGGCACGTAGTCGACCTCGTAGGTCTGCGTCGTGTCGCTGGTGTTCTCCACGGTGATTGAACGTGAATCGGTAAACGTTTTCTTGCCGTCGATTTCAAGCACTCCGAAGACGACGCTTGTCAGATCCGCGGCCTCGGAATCGTAGGCGATGGCCGGGGTGGACAGGGCAGCTTCGGCCATGACGCGGCCCGAGCCTACACGGTTTGGACCATAGGCCTTGCCATTTGCCGCGAGGACATCGGCTGCCGCGGTGTTCATGATGGTGCTCTTGGCCTGCGCGGCGGTGAGCTCCTTATCCTGCATCACCAGGGCCGCCACACCGGCAACCATTGGGGTTGCCATGGAGGTGCCGGACATGACTGCCGGTCCGTTGCCGGTACCAACGCCTACCGAACCGATCTGCGTGCCGGGGGCCGCAACATCGGGCTTCACCACGCCGTTCGAACCATGTACGCCACGTGACGAGGAGGAGTTCAGGGTGTCCTTGACTCCGGAGTCGCCCGAAGCGGCACCCACAAACGAAGCATCCAAGGTGACCTGCAGCTCGCCAGCGTCGGCCGCTGGACGCAGCTTATTGGAGTAGTCCAGCGTGAACTGGGCGCCGGGGATGGTGGCGTTGCCGGCGATTCCGGCATCGAAGAGGTTGGTTTCAGCATCCAACAGGACGCCGGTGGCACCGGCGGCTTCGGCGTTGTTGAAGCGTGCGCCGGATCCACAAGGGAATTCGCCGTTCTCGCTCCACTGCAGCCAAACCCACTTGCCTTCCAGCGATCCTGGTTCAAAGGCCGAGCAGCCGAAAGCGTTATCGGCCGGAGCCATGGCCACTTCGCCGCTCAGGTCGGCCGGATCGGCCGCGGTGTAATTAAAGTTTGCCGAGTACTGGCCGGCGGCGGTTCCGGCAACGCCCTCGGGCGCATCGATCTGGATCTTATCCAGGGTGACCTGCGAGCCAACGGAGTTGGCGACGGTCAGCGAGGAACGCGAGTTGCCCGGCGAGCCGCCGACATCGGTCACGTCCCCGGCATTGCCCGAGGCGATGACGGAGAGAATTCCAGCCTCGGAGAGCGCATCGACAATGTCATTTTCCGGATCCTGGACGGGGGAGTGATCCGAGCCGAGGGACATGTTGACCACATCGGCGCGGTCTGCGAAGTCGCCGTCTCCGTTTGGATCAAGCACGTAGTCAAGAGCCTGGCCGACTACGGCGGAGGAACCGCCGCAACCGAAGACGCGAATGCCGATCAGTTGCGCCTCCGGGGCGGTGCCCGGGCCGACCTTCATCGTGGCTACCTCATCGGCGGTCAGCGAAGCGTAATCGCCGGTGAAGGTGGAACCTTCCGCGTTGACGCCATAACCGGCAGCCGAACCGGCCACGTGGGATCCGTGTCCTGCGGCTTCGCAGTCCAGCGGGTTAGGGTCGGGATTTGGAATCGGCTGGTAGTCCGGGGCGTCTGGGTTGGCGTTGTAGTCATCGCCGACCAGGTCCCAACCGCCAATGAACTTCTTTGAATCGATGAGGCCGGAATCCGCCGTCGGGAGTTCAGCTGAAGCCTGCGCCTGCTTATAAGCCTCGATGGTTCCGGGGCCGCCAAAGCCGGCGTGCGTGTAATCTACACCGGTATCCAGCACGGCGATTTTTACGCCTTCGCCGGTGGTGTCCAACGCGGTCCACGCGTCGATAGCCTCGGTGTCGATGACGGCGCCGCGGTTAGTTGGAGATTTTGGCACGATGGCGCTGATTTTTGCGACATCTCCGCGTTCGGCCAGCGCGCGTAGCTCTTTGGCGTCACCGGTAAGCGCGACACCCCGCAAGGCGTTGGACGTTGTGTAGATGACCTCGGACTTGGCTTCCTTGGCTAGCTCCTTACCCTTGGCTTTAACTTGGGATCGGACCGATTTGACCTTTGCCTTGTCTTTTTTCTTTCCGGACTTTTTGACCTCCTGGTAAGCGCCGTCTCCTTCGAGCTGGACGAATACCGACACCTCGCCGGAGGACTTCGCCAGCTGGCCGCTGACCTTCAGGTCTGCAAGAGTTTGGCTTTTAACTATTGGCAGGGAAGCTGCATTCTCTCCGTCAGATGGTTGCGGGATGTTGGCAGCTGACGCCGGACCTGTCATCGTGACAGCCAATGCTAAAGCGGTGGCTGATCCCAGAATGAGGCGCGGCAATCGTGGATTGCGCCGAGTGACCATGATTCTCCTAGCTGAACAGGAAGCGGGATGCTTCCGTGTGAAGATGCGACGGTTTCACTCGCGGCAGGTCGGTGCGCGTTGAGTGATGACCGGGGCCGACGTCCGCTGAAACGTCGAGTCTCCTACTGAGGAATCCTAAGTGACCCACGTCATATATCAAGGGGTTATTGAATAGTGATATTTTTCAGCTAAAAACATTTTGCATATGCTTCACACCCAAAACCCCGGATCACCAACCGAAACTCGACGTACTAAGCGCCTAGTGGTTCTCTATTTTTTAGAAATTATTAACCAAGTGTTACTCCCGGGTAGGGGATTTCATCACTCGGGTGAGATTAGTAGCCGTCGGAGTCCTTGGCGAAGCCCCAGCCCAAAACGAGCGGACGCAATGTGCTCATGCAGAGCCCGTTGCATCCGCCCGTGAAGCTGCGAAGCAGTTATGGGAAATGGACCTTAAACGCGGTCGACGAAGTTGTTGACCCGTTCCTCGAGCAACCTGATCCGTTCGGCCACTACCACCATCGGGTCCGGATAAATCGGGTTCTTTGGCGGGGGAATCCGCACGTTAGTCGAGCATTCGAAGTTTGCGCAGATCATGGTGCCCAAGGTATCGCCGTCGCGGCCCGGTTGCCCTGCCCGGCGGGTACTGAACATGCTCACGTAGCAAGGGATATTTACGTCCCGGCAGATATCGCACATGGCGACACTACTGCGTTTTCGCAGTCCATCGGCCGAGCGCAGCAACAGCGCCCGAATCTGGCCGGCTGGATTGCTGTGGATGAGATAACCGCGCTGCGGCATCTTGGGATCACGCCACCCAAGGTACTCGAGGTTTTCCCAGTCCAGCGCCGAGAAGTTTTCCGGCAAGGTCAGTTTCTTCGTCTCGCTGCGACTGGCGTTGAGGAAGGAGGAGCGAATGGTTTTTTCTGTCAATGGCTGCATTGCAGGTCCTTAAAGAGATCTGCGGGCGTACGGCGCGCGCAGAGAGTTGCGGGGAAAGGGCATGTCCCATCGGCAACGGAAAACAGGCAGAGCAGCACAATTAAACGCCTGCAACGCCTATGGCGTTGGAGCGGTGTTTGGAAGCTACCCGTCCGTCGAGGGGACGAACGGGGAAGGCATCAAAGTGGCTTGCATAGCCGACCTCCCTACCGCGTGCCCTGAGCACGCAACGACTTGACAGTGTGGTCTCCAGGCTCAAGCTGGAGCCGCGATTTTCCAATCATAGCAAAGGCCACACCCGCAGATGTGGCCTTTGCCTGCTACGACGCAAGTGCTGTTAGCGTCGGCCGCCCTGCCAGAGCGCATCGAAGGGGGTGTTTCCGGCGACGCGGTTGCGGATGCCTTCGGTAACAAAAGCCTTGGCGGTGCGCGCCGCTTCCAGCGGCGTCGCACCCTTGGCCAGCTCGGCGGTCACCGCTGCAGCGAGCGAGCATCCTGCGCCGGAGACGGCAACCTCGCCGATCTTCTTTTCGCGCAGCACTTCGAGGGTGGTTCCGTCGTAGAAGACATCGATTGCGTCTTCGCCGGCAATGCGCACGCCGCCCTTGGCCAGGACTGCGGCACCGGAAATGGCATGGATCTGTTTGGCGGCCGCAACAAGGTCATCCTCGCTGTTGATGCTCAGTCCGGAGAGCTGCTCGGCTTCGAAGTGATTTGGGGTGACAAAGCTTGCCAGCGGCAGCAGGTTCGATTTCAGCGCTTCGTCGGTGTCCAGCGCGTGCCCTGGTTCCTGGCCCTTGCAGATCAGCACCGGATCCAACAGCACGTTGTTCCACTGCTGGGATTTCAGTGCGGTGGCAACGGTGTTGATCGTAGCTGGTGATCCCATCATGCCAAGCTTGACGGTGCCTAGTTGGCCCTCGTAGCAGGTTTGGATGGCTTCGAGCTGGTCGGCGATGACCTGCTGCTCTACCGGCACGAAACGGTGATTCCACGAGGCCTTCGGGTCGAATGACACAATGCAGGTCAGGGCAACAATTCCGTAGGTGCCTAGCTCTTGGAAGGTCTTCAAATCTGCCTGCGCTCCGGCGCCTCCGGTGGCTTCCGAACCGGCAATGGTCAAGGTCAGGGCTGGGCCTGGGGTGTTGATTGTAGTAGTCATAGTCCCAATTGAAGGTAGTACGGATTGAATAGGTGTTTAGCTTTGCTGCCAAATGCTGATTTTAGTGGCTTTGGACCAGCCTTCTGTCATCGCTTCGGAATGTTCCGCGGCGGCAACGAGAAGAATCCATGGCAAATCATGGCTGTAAGCGGCTCCGGCAAAATTTGCCAGTACTGCGCGCCGCGCCAAATCCGGGTTCGTTGGTGCGTACAGATCCGGGTCGGACAAGAGTCCAAAAGTTGAACCATAATGCATTCGTCCGCGCGCTACCGGGCGATCGAATTCGGCCACCTCAACTACGTCGTAGTTGTCCATGGGAGCTTCGAAGGCGGTCGACGTCTCGGCCAGCTTGACGACCTGCTCTACGTCCTCCGGTTTGGCTGCCAGGAGGTTCAGCGTTGCGGTTTCATGCCAACCGGCCGAACTGAGCGAAGAGGCAACTGCCGGGTTCGGGGCCCCGAGCAGGATGACGCGACGATACTCGTTGGCTGGAACCCAGTCGTTTCTGGGCCAATAACGTAAAAGTTCAGGATCGTCGCCGTTCAGATCAACCGAGCGCAACTGATCTGGGCCGGGGAATGAGGCGATGCGGTCGCGTAGGAGTGCGTAGCCTTCAGTCCACTCCGGCAGGGGAGTCGCAGTTCCGCTCATCGTGAGATTCGCTCCTAAGCATCTCGGAAGTAATTAGGTCGGTACTTCGACTTTACGCCTTAAAGGCGACGAGCACGGAACCATGAAGCGGAACCTGCGCCCCGCGATGCTACGGACCCAGCGGATCGAGCGCTTCCATGGAGGAAGGGGCGGCAACCGCCCAAATTACACCAAGGCCAGCTGCTACGAGGCCTTGGCCTTGGTGATGTTCGCCTGGCGGCTTGTTCCGGTGGCGGTACTGCCACGTTCCGCATTTTGGTCACCGCTGGAATCCATCAGGGCGAGCACATCTTCGAAAAGGGAACGCACCACCGGCAGGCGGCAGAGGATTGCAAACTTGCCGACGACGGGAGCGACGTTGCGCATCAGCGCTCGCGAACGTCGCTGATCGGGTGAACTGTCGTAGGCCCAAGCGGAGAATACCTGTCTGGACAGCAGCCAGAGGAACCTTGGCAGCTCACGCCGAATACCTAGCGGGGGAAGTGGCCGCGCGCCAGCGACCGCGCGTTCCCACAGCGACATCTCAAGCTGAGCCAGTTCGCTGTTTTCGGGATCGCGCGAGAGCAGGACCTTCAAGAATGCCGGCCCGAAATCGTGGTACTTCTCCATCACCTGCAGATTTGCGTTGAAGACCGTATGGATATTCGCTTCCAAGGTGTTGCCGTCGTCGAGTTGGCCATTGCATAGCGCGTATTGCTCCGCCCGCAAGGATAGGAGCAATTCGAGGACGATGTCTTCTTTGGAATGGAAGTAATAGTAGGCGTGCGACAGGGAAACTCCGGCCCGGTTGGCGATGGCGCGCATGCTCGCCGCTTGGTAGCCGTCTTCGGCGAAAGCCGCCAGAGCTGTGCGAAGCAGTTTGGCCTTGGTCTGCTGGCCCTTGCCGGTACGCGGTTCTTTGAGCTGCGTTGGCTCGCGAATAATTTCCATACGGGTCAAGTGTATCCAAGTATTGAACGCGTTCAAAAATCAACTCTGATTACGCTGAAGCGTGCGGAGCGAGTCACTGCCATTTTTGGTTCCTCAAATTCATATTTTGAAGAACACAAGGTGAGATAGCTGATTGAAAATTTCATGGATATCAAACTCCGGTTGCCGTGAAGCAGGTCACGGTGAGTTTGTGATGGCTCCGTGGGATACTGGCAAGGCAAGTGCTAATACAGCGGGACAGCGCTCCGCCACATAACCACAGATCAGCGAAGAGTTGCTGGTATCTGGGTGTCGGTCCACGCGGAGTCTTGGCGAACCACTTTTAACGAGGAACATTTTCATGGGCGAAACTAACGCCAAATCAGTAGCCGCGCGGCCTTCAAAAGCAATTTTTGCCGCCGCCGGATCTCCATACTTCTCCGCAGTGCTCGCGCTGATGGGAGCGGTCGTCATACTCTCCAATATTGGTGCGTCGAAGGGCGTGGCCATCGGCCCATTCATCACCGATGGCGGGTTCTTCCTTTTCCCATTGGCCTACATCATGGGCGATGTGATTTCAGAGGTCTATGGTCTGAAGGCCGCTCGCCGATCGATTCTCATCACCTTCGCCTTGGCCTTCTTCGCGGTGTTCGCCTTCTGGATTATGATCCAGCTGCCGTCGGCAGAATTCTACGACGGCCAAGAAGCCCTCGAACGCACCTTGGGGCCGATCTGGCAGATCGTGGTTGCCTCGGGCTTGGGCTTCCTGGTGGGGCAACTGGCCAACTCGTGGGTGCTGGTGCGGATGAAGCAGCGATTCGGGGAACGCGGGCTCATCGGACGGTTGATCGGCTCCAGCGGTGTTGGTGAATTCCTGGACACGCTGATCTTCTGCGCCATTGCGGCTCCGGTTATCGGAATCACCGATATGCCGAATTTCATCAACTATGTCGTGGTCGGGTTCGTTTACAAGACGGCGGTGGAGATCATCTTCGTGCCAATCACCTCGCTGGTGATCCGCTGGTTCAAGAAGCGCGAACCTAGCTATGCGGCGCTGCTTGCCGCACGGTAAGACACGAACCCCATCAGCAGTTTGGACGATGCCCCGGAGGCAGGCCACTAGATACTGTTGAAAGATGAGCATAGGGAACGTGCAACTGGCAGTCGAGCACTTGGAAATCGGCTACGCCGGTCAGGCCCTTTGCGAACCGATCAACCTGTTGTTGACGCCCGGTGCCGGTCTGGGAATCATTGGGGCCAACGGCAGCGGGAAATCCAGCTTGATCCGCACGGTGCTGGGCTTGCAGCCGGCGATCTCCGGTACGGTCAGCTTTCATGGTGCAGCCCTCGACGAAGGCTCGGCACGCTTCCGCAAGGACGTCGCGGTCCAGGTGAGCGACGGCGTATTCTTTGAAGAACTCACGGTGGCAGAACACCTTGAAATGGTGGCGCGAGGCCATGGGGTGCAAGACTGGAATGACGCGGTCACCCGAGAACTTGAGTTTTTCGAGCTCCAACAGATTGCCAAGCAGCAGCCCCGGGAGTTATCTTCCGGGCAGCGGCGCAAATTGCTCCTAGCCGCGGCGCTGGTCCGCCCGGCAAGACTGTTGATCCTCGACGAACCCGAGCAGCGCCTCGACCAACGGATCAGGGTCCGGCTGTATCGCAGGCTGGCCCAGCTGCGCGAGGATTACGTGAGCATCCTTGCGGTCACCCACGATCCACTGATGATCCGCGACTGCCTCGAAAGTGCGCTGATGCTGCACGGCGGCCAGGTGCGCACGGTGGACGCGCAGTCCGGGGCGCTGTGGCTTGAGCGCTAGCAAACAAGCCGACGAACTGGGCGGCTACGACCCACGGGAAATGATCACCCGAATGCGGAAGCGGCGGGATCGTTCCGCGCGATTCGACGCATTCTCCGATGCTTATATCTGGGTGCTGTTGGCGGTCATTGCCCTCGCCTATCTCTTCAGCGTGCTCTCCGGGGTGATCTTTGCCCTGCAGGGCGGTGGCATAGCGGCGCTGGATCTGCCAAGCGCGGTCTGGAACCTGCAGGATCTGGCGATCGTACTGATTCCGGCACTATTGCTCTGTGTATTTCGTGGGCTGCTCTACCTCGGCCCATGCGGGCTTTCCCCGGACAAGGCCAGCTGGTGGCTGCCGCTGCCCATCAAGCTCAGCGCCGTCAGGCAGCGTGCTCTCGGCAGCGCCATCGCGCTTGGTGCACTGGCGAATATCTTCGTCGGAGTCCTGTGGTTTGTGTGCCTCTTTGCGCTGTCCGGAGGATTCACCGCAGAAGTGCTGCTGCTGGGAATTGTTGCCGCCGCAGCATCCGGGGCGCTCTTGGGTGCCTTGGCCGCGCTCGCGCAAATCGGCGCCCGGCAAAGAGCCGCGCTCCGGGTGTGCCAGACGCTCTGGTCACTGCTCTTGCTGGGACTGAGTATTTCCTGGAGCCTGCTGCTGTTCGGGAACCGCTGGCTTCAGGGAGCCTACGGGCGGCTCGGAGAGCTGGTCTTTGAACCGAGCCTCTGGGCCGTTGCCTGCTCCGGGTTGCTAGTGCTCGCAGCGGCCGCCACATGGTTGGCGTTCAGCCGGATCGAGCGCTTGGACGCGAATTCCATGCGGCAGGCCGGGCAGGTACAGAACCAGCTGGTCGGATCGATGATCCAGATGGACCTGGGAGGAGTCCTGCCGGTGCCGAACGCGGGGCGCAACGCACGGACCAGATTGGCCCACAGTACGCTGCGCAGGTTGCCGGTGGTGCTTCAGATCTTGGTGCTGCGCTACCTGCGAGGCAGGCATTGGAATGGACCGCTGAGACTGGTCCTCACGGCCCTGGCCTTGACGCTGGGAGTCCGCGGCATCGCCAACCCGCTTGCGCTGACCGGATTCCTGGTGCTTGCACTATGCCTGCTGACGGAGAACCTCTCCCAAATGAACCGGCCACTGGCCAGCCAACCGGGTCTAGCCCAGCTGCTGGGATTGCCGCGGAGCCGGCTGGTACGCCCCGCCCTGGGGTTCACCTTGGGTTTGGCGTTCGGTGGGCTGCTCATCTGTTCGGCGTTGCCGGCCGCGCTGGGAATGATCCCGAGCGCGAATCTTTGGCCTTGGTGCGCCGGGCTGTTGGTGGCTGCCTGTGGCATCACGGCAGCGATGTGGGGCCGGGCCACGCGCGGGGAACGCGACTGGGAATCCTTGATCCTCGGATCAGCCAACGAGCTGCACACCGGTGCGTTGGCGCTCAAGGAATTTGGTCATTTCCTGCAGGCGTTGGCCTCGGGGCTGCCGATATTCTTCTTGCTTCTGGCGCCGGGGTCGCCGGTGCCGTGGGGAGTGTGGGCGCTGAGCACGCTATGCGCATACCCCGGCTATCTTGCCCTGCGCCGCGCCGGCGAACAGCAAACCGCAACGATCAGCTAGCCGCCGAGGACAGCGCGATGGCGGGCTACCCGTGCTCGGCCTGAACCGTGGTGGGCAACCCGCCGCCGTTTTTAATGCTCCGCGCCGTTAGCCGCGCAGGCCCTGCGGGTCGGGTTCGCCTTTGTAGTACTCGCCCAGGACCTTTTCCTTCAGCGCAAAGAAGCTGCCATCCTCGATGGCTTCACGGACCGAGTCCACCAGAGATACGGTGAAGTGCTCGTTGTGGATCGAAATGAGCGTGTGGCTGAGCAGCTCCTTCGACTTGTGCAGGTGGTGGATGTAGGCACGGGTGAAGTTCTGGCAGGTATAGCACGAGCAGCCATCGACCAGCGGGGTGAAATCGCGTTTGTAGCGGGCCCCCGAGAGGTTGAAGCGTCCGTGCGGGGTGTAGAACGCGGAATTGCGGGCCACCCGGGTGGGGGAGACGCAGTCGAAGGTATCGGCGCCGTTCTCGATGGCGGTGAAGATATCGTCCGGCTCGGAAATCCCCAGCAGGTGCCGTGGCTTGTTTTCGGGCAGTTCCTCGGAGCACCAGCCGACGATGGTGCCAAGGTTCTCTTTTTCCAAGGCGCCGCCGATGCCGAAACCGTCGAAGGCCATCGCGCCAAGGTCCTGGCAGGCCTTGCGCCGAAGGTCTTCATACTGGGCGCCCTGAATGACGCCGAACAAGGCCTGGTAATCCTTGCCCGCACGTGAATCGGTCAGTGCGAAGTGCTCGGCGATGCAGCGCTGGGCCCACAAGCGGGTGCGTTCCAAGGACTCAACCTGGTAGCCGCGCGAGTTCTGCAAGGTGGTCAGCTCGTCGAAGGCGAACATGATGTCTGCACCGATCTGGTGCTGCACATTCATCGAAATTTCCGGCGAGAAGCGGTGCTTGCTGCCGTCGAGATGGGATTTGAACCAGACGCCGTCGTCGTCGACATTTGCCAGGCGTTCCTTGCCTGGGGCTACCGCGTCGTCCGGACCGGACTGATCCACCGACTTCATGTCGATGACCTTCTTGAAGCCCGAGCCGAGGCTCATGACCTGGAAGCCACCGGAGTCGGTGAAGGTCGGGCCTTGCCAGCTCATGAACTTGCCGAGGCCGCCAGCCTCATCGAGGATGTCGGCACCTGGCTGCAGGTAGAGGTGGTAGGCGTTGGCTAGTACCGCTTGGGCGCCAAGCTCCGCTACCTGAACCGGGGTGAGTGCCTTGACGGTGGCTTTGGTGCCCACCGCGATAAAAGCAGGAGTTTTGATTTGCCCGTGCGGGGTGTTGATGACGCCGGTGCGGCCCAACATCTCCGAGCCTTCGGGGGAAGTGAGGCGCGTGCCTACCTCGAAACCGAATTCGGCTTGGCGGGAATGCGGGTTGCTGGGGTTAAAGTTCTTCTCGGACACGTACCAAGTGTGCCGTATGTGTAGCCGGGTGAGGAAAACGACAACCCGAAAGTGAGCCAAAACCTAGCGGTCGACTTGGTTAAAGGCGAATAATGCAAGTAACTGCACTGTGGCGAATGCGACGAAAGGATCCAGTGAATCTCCAGAATCTCAAGGAATCCGCGCGATCGTTGATAACCCTCGGACCTGCTCGGAAAGACCACTGGATCGGACTACGTACTGCCGTTGGCGTCTTCGCGCCGCTGATCTTCTTGCTCCTGATCGACCGGTTGGACCTGATGGTGTTCGTGGTCTTCGGCGCCTTTACCGGCGTCTACGGGCGCGTGGATGGCTACTGGAACCGCTTGCGCATGCAGACCCGGTCCGGGCTGTTGTTCTTCGTGGTGATCGGGTTGGCGCTGCTGGCTTCGACCTTCTGGATCGACCATGACAATCCGGAACTCAAGGCCTGGCAGGTGGTGGGGGCGACAACCCTTGTCGCCGGCGTCTGCTCGGTAGTCACCGGGTATCTGCGGTTGCGTCCGGGCGGTTCGCTGTTCCATATCTTCGCCTTCGCGGCGATTGCCTCGATCGCCAAGCCCGCACCCTTTGGCGAAGCGATGTTCGCCGCGGCGGCGACGATCCTGCTGGCGCTGTTCATCGGGGCCAGCGGCGCCCTCGGCCAGTGGTCAAGCCTGTGGAAACGCACCCCGGTGCCGCCGTTGTCCGATAACGTGCGCAAGGCTATCTGGTGGGAAGGCCTGTTCTATGTGCTGACCGCTGGTGTGGCCGGTGCCCTGGCGAATATCGTTGGCAGCCAGGTCGAAGCGGGGCACAACTATTGGGCCATGGTGGCGGCCGTGGTTCCGCTCGCCGGACACACCACCGCGTTGCGCGTGCGCCGTGGCGTGCACCGTGTACTTGGCACCTTGGCCGGCATGCTGCTCATCGCGGTGTTGATCCTAATCAACCCGGCCATGTGGATACTAGTTGCCTTCATCGGGCTGTTCCAGTTCTTGGCCGAGATGCTGGTGATGCGCAATTATTTCCTCGCGCAGGTTTTCATCACTCCGTTGGCCCTGGTGGGCACCACCCTGATCACCGGGCTGTCCACCGCGGTGATGTACGACCGTGTGGTCGAAACGATCATTGGTTCCGCGGTGGGCATCCTGGGTGTCGTGCTCGGCAGCTGGTTTGGAAACCAAATCCGGCGGCGACTGGGAATCACCGAGTCAAACGGATAGCAACCTGGCTAAATATTGATTCCGACATGAGCTAATGCCTGACGGAGAATATTCCCGCGGCCCCCGGCAAACGCACCCTGAATGTCTTCGCTCAGTGCTTCCGCTGGCGATAGCCAGGTCAGTTCGAGCGCGTCTTGACGCGGGGTCGATTCACCACGCACTGGAACGATATAGCACATGGCCACGGCATGCTGGCGATCGTCGGTCAGCCCGGTCTCGCTGGGAGATGGGAAGTATTCGGCGACGGTGAAGGGGACCGGAGACGCCGGGAGCTGGGGGAGCACCATGGTGCCCAGATCCTTTTCAATGTGGCGGATCAGGGCGGCACGAATGGTCTCGCGGTACATGACTCGGCCGGAGACAAAGGTGCGCAGCATGTGCCCGGTCTCGTCGCCGGTGAGCAGCAAGCCCACCTCGTTGACGTAGCCAAGCGGATCGAGGCGCACCGGGATGGCCTCGACGTAGAGCATGGGGAGGCGTTGGCGGGCTTCGTAGAGGTCCTCCTCGTTGAGCCAGCCTGGATAAGGGTCGGGCGTACGCACGTTCATAGAACCATCTTCATACATATTTGCTCGACCGTGGTGAACTTCCCGCTGTGTTGCGCAATTCACTGCCGATCCGAACTTTCCGCTCTGGTGCATTAAAAGGCCGAACTGTAGGATTAGTTGAACCGTTTCACCTTATTTTGGCGGTATTTTTCTCCTCGAACTTCTCTCGGAAGCAGTGTCCAGCCTTGACGAACGCCCCAGAGCGCTTGAGCAAAAAGAACTTCACCACGATTACGGTGCTGATCGTATCCAGCTTCGTGGTAATCCTCAATGAGACCATCATGAACGTGGCGTTGCCCGTACTCATGGTCGAATTCAACGTCACCGCCGATGCTATTCAATGGCTGGCTACGATCTTTATGCTCACCATGGCCGTCGTCATTCCAATGACCGGTTTCCTCCTGCAGAAGATGAGCACCCGCAACGTCTTTCTGCTGGCCATGGGCATGTTTGCCCTCGGCACCACGCTGGCGGCGGTGGCCCCCGGCTTTGGAGTGCTGCTGGTGGCCCGCGTCATTCAAGCCTGCGGCACCGCGGTGATGATGCCATTGCTGATGACCACGATTCTCGATCTGGTCCCTCCATCGCGTCGCGGCGTGCTCATGGGCAACGTATCTATCGTGATCTCGGTGGCTCCTGCCATCGGCCCGACGCTCTCGGGATTGATTCTGCAGTACCTCTCGTGGCGCTTCATGTTCATCGTGATCATTCCGATTGCGATCCTGGCCCTAGTCATCGGCACTCCACGCCTAGGCAACGAGGCGGGTCAGGCCAAGACCCCGCTGTCCTTCGTCTCGATCCTGCTGGCGGTGCCCGGCTTCGGCGGTTTGGTCTACGGCCTCAGCCGCCTCTCGGCAGCAGGTGCGTCGCCGCTGAACCTCGGGATCCTCTTCGTCGCGTTGCTCTGCTTGGTGGCGTTCACCGTCTTGCAGAGCCGTCTGCAACGTGAAGACAAGGCGCTGCTGGATCTGCGACCGCTGACCTACCGCGACTTCACCCTGTCGCTGGTGCTGATGATGTTCGCGATGGTGGCGCTGTTCGGCGTGATCATCTTGCTGCCGATGTTCTTCACCAATGTGCTCGGCATGGAGACACTGACTACGGGCCTGATCATGCTGCCCGGCGGCCTGCTTATGGGTATCTTGGCCCCATTCGTCGGGCGACTGTATGACAAGGTAGGCCCGCGGCCATTGGTCGTTCCCGGTGCCTTGGTGCTCACCGCGGTGATGCTCGCCTATGCAATGATTCTGGATTCAACGACGCCGATCTGGCTTTTGGTCCTGTTGCATCTGGCGATGAGCCTGGGCCTGGCATTGATCTTCACCCCTGCATTCACCACCGCGTTGAACCCCTTGCCGCATCACTTGCACTCGCACGGTTCTGCCCTGCTCTCCACCTTGCAGCAGCTCGGCGGCGCACTGGGCACCGCATTGGTGGTTGGCGTAGTTGCCGCCACGACCGCTTCGAAGCTTGCCGAGGGAACCGACGAATTAGTCGCAGCCGTCGAGGGCTTCGCCCCGGGCTTCCTCGTGGGAGCCGCCTGCTCCGTCGGCATCCTCATCATCGGTTTCCTGATGGGTGGCAAAAAAGAACTCGTGGAGGCAGAATCCGAGAGTACTTCTGCCATGCACTAATCCGGCACCGTGCAAAACCCTCGCAGATAAAAATCTGTGGGGGTTTTGCCGTTCCCAAATGCGAACTCTTCTCAAATCTTCCCGTGGCCGTTAGGCTAAATCCCAAGTCAACAACGCAAAAAAAGGGGATTCGATGGAACTGCAGGATACTGTCGCGCTAGTCACCGGAGGGCTATCCGGTCTGGGCCGAGCAACGGCAAGCAAACTCGCGCAGAGCGCCACCCACGTGGTGGTGCTTGATCTTCCCCGTGAAGACGGAGACGAAATTGCGGCCCAGATTTCTGCAAATGTCCGTTACGTCCCCGCGGATGTCACCCGGGCCGAAGATGTGGCGCTTGCGGTGCAACGCGCTGCCGAGTTGGGGCATCTGCGCGTCGTGGTGAACTGTGCCGGCGTGGCGACTCCAGGCAAGGTGCTCGGCCGCGAGGGAGTGCTCCCGCTGGAGAAGTTCGCCAAGGTCCTCGAAATCAATGTCACCGGCACCTTCAACGTGGTGCGTCTCGCCGCCGAAGCAATGGCGCGCAGCGAAGCCGTGCTCGATGCGCAGGGCACCAGCGAGCGGGGAGTGATCATCAATACCGCATCGGTGGCAGCCTTTGACGGTCAGATCGGTCAGCCCGCCTACGCGGCATCCAAGGGAGCCGTGGCCGCCATGACCTTGCCGTTGGCCCGCGAGCTTGCGGCGCACCAGATCCGCGTGATGACCATCGCTCCGGGAATTTTCCACACACCCATGATGGACTCGCTGCCGCAAGCGGCCCAGGATTCCTTGGGCGCGCAGGTACCGCACCCTTCACGGCTGGGACGGCCGGAAGAATATGCGGACCTCGTGGCGCACATTGTTTCTAACCCAATGCTCAACGGAGAAACCATCCGGCTGGACGGCGCCATCCGCATGGCTCCACGCTAGTCCTCGGCGCGCAACCCCCGCTGGTTGCGATGCTCGGCGTGGCTGATCTGGAACCGCCGGCTTTCGGCGCAGATGAACACGATTATTGCCATGAAAACCAGCAATGCTGCGAACCACAGCGGCGCGCTCTCCTGTCGCCAGGCCTGATAGGCGGCGGCGAACATGCCAAATCCGTAACCGGTGGCCAAGGCGTGGCGGCCGCGCTCGGTCTGCGCGAATCCGGCGGCCAGGAGGGTAGCTAGAACGGTGACGATGCTGATCGCCAGCAGGTGCTCCGGCCGGTTCCAGCCGGCCGCGGAAAACCACAGCTGCAGGGTGAAGGTCAGCGAAAAGCCGGTGAAAAAACTGACCGGCAAATCGGTTGCGATACGTTCTAGGTGATTGCGGGCGGTGTGCCTGTTCATTTGGAACATGCCGTACAGCCCGAAACCGGTAGCCAGGGTGGCCAGCAGGGCGCCAGGCCAGAGGAGGAACCCGGCGGTGAAGGTCAGCGCGCAGGCCATGAGCGCCACGGCGGATAACCCATAGACGGTGATGGCCCGCTGCCTGCGTGAAGATAGCTGGTGCGGCAGTACCGAGTATCCTGCACTGGCGATCATGGTGATCGCTATGGCCGGCCACACGAAGGCGAGCACCGGCGAGGTATCGAGCAAGCCGCCCTGGGTGCTGGAACTGGTATCCAAAGCGGTGTTCAGCGAGGTGACCAGCAGCAGGACCCCGGCCAGGGCAAAGAGCGCTGCACGGACCTTGTCGAAGTTTTCCACCGCAGGGTTGGGGCGGCGATCCGGGGCGGCGTAGGGCAATTGCAGGCTCTGCTTCTGCGAGGCCTCGGCGATCGCCTCCTGGGCCGAGTCCACTAGCGAACGCAAATTCTCGGTGGGCTGCGGCTCTGCCATCGGGGTACCGTCCTTGGGTAGGCACTTCTTCGACTGCGGTATCAATAACCGCCAGGTGTGTGCAACAGCCTAGGATAGTCCAACGGATTTTAGAAGAGCCGCAGGCTAAGGCGCCTCGACTAAGCGTTGCCGCGAGCTGAAACTGCGCGGCTGCCCGCTTAGCGGGTCGGTGAATGAAATCGTGTGCGCCAGCAGCTGCAGGGGGCGCGAATAATCATCTGGTGCCAAATCCCACAACCGCGGATAGAAGGCGTCGTTGATGATGCCCAGCCCCAGCGAGGCAAGGTGAACCCGAAGCTGGTGGGTTTTACCCGAGAGCGGGTCCAGCTCCATCAGCGCGACCGGCAGGCCGGCATGGTGACCCTTGCTGGTGCCGAGGGAACCGAGCGAGATCCGCGTCTGGGCATTGGGAATCCCGTCTTCGACGGTGGCACGCAACTGCCCTTTGACCTTGGCCATCCGGTTTTCGAAGACCAGCGGCATGCGCTGCAGCAAGCCATGTAATTCTTCGGTGCTCCGTACATTGGGGTGTTCCCCATTGGCTTCGAGCACTCGCCCGGCTTCCAAGCCGTCGCCCGGCTGCAGGGCGACGACCGCCTGGTATTTCTTGGAGATCTTTCGATTCTCGAAAAGCATCTGATAGGCGCCGCGGGTCCGCGGGTTCGCTGCGAAGAGGATGACACCTGCGGTGGCGCGGTCCAAGCGGTGCATGGGAACTAGCTCGGGGTTTCCGGTCTGGTTGCGAAGGCGCACCAGCGCGGATTCTTGAATGAAACGGCCGCCCGGTGTGGAGGGCAAGAAGTGCGGTTTGTCCACGGCGATCAGGTGCTCGTCCTGATGCAGGATTTTTGCTTCGAAGGGGATCGGTGTCTCAACCGGCAAGGAGCGGTAGTACCAAATGAATTCGTGCTCGCCCAGGGTGGTACTGGCGCTGAGCGGCACCCCGCCCAAGCCCACGATTTCCTGCTCTTCGAAGCGGCGCATGAGCCCTTGCGGATCCACATGGCCGAAGCGTTCGAGCAAGTAGTCGGCCACGGTTTCCCACGGTCCGTTCTTCGGCACACGCAAACGTGTTGCGTTGACGCCATTACGAACCGGGAGTGGGGAGAGCATTGCCATGGGACCTATTCTTTCATTGCCTGGCAATTCGGGCAGTAATAGCAGTCTCGTTCCATCCCGGTTTTCTGCCCGGCAAGCTTGAATACCGCCACGCTCGTCCCGCAGCGCAGACAAGGCCTCGCGGCGCGGCCGTAGACCCATAACGGTTCTCTGGTGCGGGGATCCCCGGTGGTGACACGGCGGCCGCGGTCCTTATTGAGCTGCAGGAGACGGTGGGACATCGAGATGACCGCGGGCAGGTTCTCGACCTCGCCCACGGGGGTCAGCGGATGAACTCTGGTGAGGAACAGCACCTCGCAACGGTAGATATTGCCGATTCCGGCCAGCAGGCGTTGGTCCAGCAGCGCCTCTCCGATGACCCGCTCGGGCTCGGCGAGCAGGTTCCGGGCGGCAAGCTCGGGATCCCAGTTGTCCCCAAGCAGGTCCGGTCCGAGGTGGCCGACCAGCCCCTGCGCCTCGGCGGTGGGCACCAGCTGGAGCTGGGCGATATCAAACCCGACGGCCGTCCAGGGAGCGGTATGCAGCGCTACACGGGCGGTATGCGCCGGACGCTTCCAGCGCTCCTCCGGCGCGTAGAGATCCCACCGGCCATCCATCAGCAAATGTGAATGCAAGGTCAACGGCGCCTGCCCGCTGCCTTCGGGTGGGCTCAAGCGCATCAGCAGGTGCTTGCCGCGCGGCCGAACCTCGTGAACGGTGTAACCCGCCAGATCGGTGGTGGCCAGCTGCGGCACCCGGAAGTCGCTGCGGATCAGCCGCTGGCCGGCCAATGCCTGGTGCAGCCGTGCGGTGGCACGGTATACCGAATCGCCTTCGGGCATGGGACTCCTTCGTTTTGACGGCTACCGGCGGAACCGGATGCCCTGCGGAGTTGAATAGAATCCCGCCGTGAGCAGCGGTGCCGCCAACGGGTGGGAACTGACGGCCTGGCCATTAACCGTTGCGATGGCGATCTTGTCGATCTTCGCGGCCCGCAAGACCGCCACCAATTCGGTGGCGAGGAGCTGCCAGGCCTCTTCTGTGTGCTCCCCGAAGGTCAGGACCGTGCGGCCACCGCGTTCAAGATAGAGGCTCAGCGATCCGTCGAGCAGGCCGACCACGGCTCCTGCCTTGCGCCCCGGGCGGTGCCCGGTTTCGCCGATTGGCCAAGGCAGCGCCGCGCCGTAGGGATTGGCAGGATCGGTCGAGGCCAGCACGGTTGCGGCTGGTTTGCGGCGTGGGTCCTCGGGCAAGGAGAAGCCGCGCAACCGGTCGATGGTGTTGGAGGTGGAGAACTGGGCGGCGCCGAGCTTTTCAACAAAGTAGCCGCGGCGGGCGTGGCCGGCTTCCTCCAACTTGGTCAGGACCCGGTAGAGCTGGCCGAAACCTCCGGGGACGGATTCGGCGGCGACCGAGCCACGGGTGAGCACCCCGTAGCGTTCGAGCAATACCTCGGCGGTAGCATGCGCGGTGATAGTCGGGTCGCTGACCGGGACAGGAAGCAGGGACCATCTGGCCCCGCCGCGAATGGAACGGGCAGACTGCCCGGCTTGTTCGCGGGCCAAGCGGTTCAGGCCGGAAAGCCTGTTCAACCGGGCGGCGCGGGCACGCGGAGCCGGTTTGGCGATCTTGTGCGCGGTGCTGCCGCCGGCAAGGTAGCCGCGCACCGGGGCGAGGGTGTCAGGCGAAATAAGCCCCGCCCAGAACAGGTTCCAGCAGGAGTCGGTGACTTCCTGGGTCGTCGGCCGAGCCTCGTCCTCCGACTCGATGCGCGCGGCGAGCTCCTCGGTGAAGTAGGCGCCGGTGCTTTGGAAAGAATTGAGTACCTTGAGATCCAGTGCGGTCAGGGCGCTGGCGTCTCCGCCGGAGAGGGTCAGTCCGGCATGCTCGGTGGTGTGCAAGGAGAGCCAACCATCCTTGCCGCCGGCGGCGCCTGCACCGCAGATCAGCACGTCGCCGGAACTGGTCAGTTCGTCGAGCCAGGCGCTCTGGTAAGCGCGCAGCCGGGCCGGGAGAATGAAGGATTCGAGGGCGGAGGCGGGCAGCTCGGAACCGGCCAGCTGGCCGATCACCTCGTAGAGCCCGTCGCTGCCCGACAGCTGGGAACCGACCTGTTGCCAGGCCGGCAGGAACCGCGCGTAGGTGGCTTGGTCGACGGGTTCCACCTCGGCGCGCAAGGCCGCCAGGGACCGGGTGCGGATGGTGCGCAGGACCGACACGTCGCTGAACTCGTCTCCGGAAATGCCTTCCGGGACCAGTTCCAGCGGTCGGAAGGCGCCGAGCGACAACCGTCCGGCGGCAACCAGCCGGTCCAGCACCGGACGCAGCAGGGCAACTCCCAGGCCCAATGTGGCCGCCAGCTCGGTGGCGGTGAATGGCGTGTGCGTGCGTGCGTAGCGCGAGACGAGGTCTTCGACCGGTTGCGCTGCGGGTTCCAGAAACACTGCCGGGATCCCGGTGGGCAAGGGCGTGCCCAAGGCGTCGCGAAGCTTTGCGGCGTCTTCGATGGCCGCATAGCTCAGCTCGCCACCCAAGCGCAGCGTGAAGGCGCGGCGGGTCGCGACCAGCGCTTCGGCGTGCGCTCGCGCGGCCGGCTCGTCGAGTTGTTCAGCTTCGTGCTCCGGGTGACGCAGGCGCCGGGCAAGTTCCGGTGCGGTGAGCGGGCCGAGCAAACGCAGCAGATCCGCGGCGCCCTCCAAGCCGGCGAACCGGCGGTTCGCCGCCAGATGCTGAAGTTGCTCACCGAGCTGCGCGATCACTTGGGCGTCGAGGACCTCGCGCACATCGTTGCGGCCAAGCAATTCGCCAAGCAGCACCGGGTCCAGGCTCAACGCCGCGGCCCGGCGCTCGGCCAACGGAGCATCCGACTCATAGAGGAATTGGGCCACATAGCCAAAGAGCAAGGATTGCGCGAACGGGGAAGGAAGCTGAGTCTGCACTTCAACCAGGCGGATGGCCCGCGAGGAGACCTGGGAGAGGATTTCGCTCAGCGCCGGCAGGTCATAAACATCATTCAGGCACTCGCGCACGGTCTCCAGGATAATCGGGAAGTCCGGGTAGTTGCGTGCGACATCCAGCAGCTGGCTCGCCCGCTGGCGCTGCTGCCACAGCGGGGTGCGCTTGGTCGGGTTGATCCGCGGCAGCAGCAGCGCACGGGCGGCGCACTCGCGGAACCGGGCGGCGAACAGCGCCGAGTTGGCTACCTGCGAGGTGACCACGTCGACGATTTCATCCGCTTCGAAGGCAAAGAGCTCGGCTCCTGGAGGTTCGTCGTCCATCGCGGGGATGCGCAGCACGATCCCGTCGTCCGCGGCCATCGCGGAGGCATCCAACCCCCAGCGTTCGCGCACCCGGGCGCCGATGGCCAAAGCCCACGGGGCATGGACCGAAAGCCCGAAGGGAGAATGCAGGATCACCCGCCAGTCGCCGAGCTCGTCGTGGAATCTTTCGATCACGAAGTTCTGGTGGTTCGGCACCTGGCCGGTGGCACGGCGCTGCTCGCCCAGGTAGTTCAGCAGGTTCTGCGCGGCGTAGGGATCCAGTCCGCCGGACTCTAGCCGGGCCGCGGCGCTGCCGCCTTCCTCGGCAAGCAGCCCGGTAGTGAATTTTCCCAATTCGGCGCCGAGCTCAACGGGGCGTCCCAGCCCGTCTCCGTGCCAGAAAGGCAATTTGCCCGGCTGCCCGAAGGCGGGGGTCACCAGCACCCGGTCATGGGTGATGTTCTCGATGCGCCAGCTGGTGGCGCCGAGCGCAAAGACATCCCCGACGCGGGACTCGTAGACCATTTCCTCGTCGAGCTCGCCCACGCGTTTGGGCGCCTTGTCATCCTCGGACCCTGCGAGAAATACCCCGAATAGGCCCCGGTCCGGGATGGTTCCGCCCGAAATTACCGCAAGCCGTTGCGCACCGGGGCGGGCGGTGAGGGTACCGGCGTCGCGGTCCCAGATGAGCCTGGGCTTGAGCGTGGCGAACTCATCGGAGGGGTACTTGCCCGAGAGCATATCCAAGGTCGCCAGGTATACGCTGCGCGGAAGCTTCTGGTAGGGAGCCGCCCGGCGGACGGTATCGAACCAGGCCTCGACGCTCAGCTCGTCCATCGCCACCGCTGCCAGGGTTTGCTGGGCGAGCACATCCAGCGGGTTGGCGGGGATGACCATTTTCTCGATGGCGCCCGCTCGCATCCGCGTGACCACCAAGGCGGTGGAGAGCAGGTCCGCGCGGTGCTTCGGGAAGAAAATGCCTTTGGACACCGAACCGACCTGGTGCCCTGCGCGGCCTACCCGCTGCAGCCCGGAAGACACCGAATTGGGGGACTCCACCTGGATGACCAGGTCAACGAGTCCCATATCGATACCGAGTTCCAAGGAGCTGGTGGCGACGACCGCGCGCAGGCGGCCGAGCTTCAAATCCTCTTCGATTTGGGCGCGGGAATCCTTGGAGACCGAACCATGGTGCGCCCGGGCCAAAAGCGGTGCCTGCGGGTCGCTGGGCGCGCTGGATCCGGCTTGGGCCATCATCGCCGCCGGGCTGGAGCTTGCGGTATTCTCGGCGGCGAAGCCTTCGCGTTCGGCGTAGATTTCGTTCAGCCGCCCGGTGAGCCTTTCGGCCAGCCGACGCGAGTTGGCGAAGATGATCGTCGAGTGGTTTGCCAAGACCAGGTCCACCAGCTGGTTTTCCACATGCGGCCAGATGCTTGCGCCGGCCGTTGGCGAAGAACCGGGGCCCAAATCGTGGGCGCCCGCCGCCGAGGGCAGATCGGTCATATCCTCTACCGGGACCCGCACCGCCAGTTCCCATTTTTTGGTGGAAATGGGACGCACAATATTTGCCGGGGCCGAACCGGCCAGGAAGCGGGCTACCTCTTCGGCAGGTTCCACGGTGGCCGACAACCCAATGCGTTGGGCTGGGGTGGGCAGCAGGGCATCGAGGCGTTCAAGGGACAACGCCAGATGGGTGCCGCGTTTGGAACTGGCGATGGCGTGGACCTCATCGATGATGATGGTGTGCACCGTGGCCAGGGTTTGCCTCGCCTGGCTGGTCAACATGAGGTACAGGGATTCGGGCGTGGTGATCAGGATATCCGGCGGGTTCTTCAGTAGCTGACGGCGCACATTGGGGGGAGTGTCTCCCGAGCGCACGCCCACCGAAACCGAGGGCTGGGAGATCCCAAGCTGATGGGCCGTGGCGCGGATTCCGGCTAGTGGGGAGCGCAGGTTTCGTTCGACGTCCACGCCCAGCGCCTTCAGCGGGGAAATGTAGAGCACCTTGGTGCCGCTGCCCGAGCCTTGGGACTTCTCCGGCTCGAGACCCGGAAGGGCGGGCTTGGGAATCTCGGCCTGATGGAGCCGGTCCAGCGCCCAGAGGAAGGCTGCGAGGGTTTTGCCCGAACCGGTGGGAGCGATCACCAGCGTATGGTGCCCGCTGGAGATTGAATCCCAGGCGCCTTGCTGGGCCGCGGTTGGCTCGGTGAACACGTCAGTGAACCACTGGCGGGTCGCGGCACCGAACCGGGAAAGAATCTCACTCATATCTTCGATCTTAGGGGTGCGAACCGACCAAGCGAGGCCTTGCGGCATCCAAAGCCGAACTGAATTGCGCTGCTGCCAGGGGCGCTATTCGCTCTGTCTGCCCCATAGCGTGACGCACATGCTCAGCTTCGACAAATTAGGTTGCGTTTCTTCGCTGTTGGGAGAAGTAACAAAGCAGGACCGAAGAAACTTCGGTTCCACTTCAGGACGTGGCGCCACGTCCTGAATCAGTAGGGCAGGCATTTATCTCTCGTTTACCGATGATGCTAAGCAACTCAGCACCGTCTCTAGGCTCAACTTATCTCTGTGGTGTCCGGTTCGTTCTGAAAATTTCGACACCCCTACTTAAGTATGATTTACAAGTATTTCGGCATTGACTATGCTCAATATAGCAAATCGTCAGGAGTAAGCAGGTCTTCTGTTCGGTGAGCTTTCCCTTCGAGGGCACGGTACCCCTCGGTTTAGGCTACAGGCAACGCAGGAGGAAAATGCTGAAATTTTTTGGACTAACCAAGGATGACGCAGATGATGGAACATTGCCCATCTGGCAGGGTGCAAACAAGAAAAAACGGGTAATCTACTTTTCAGTTTCCCTAGTTCTGGCGATAGCTGTCTTTTTTGTAACGTCATGGTTGCTCGCAGACGTGCAACCAAAAGACTTCACCAAATATATCCCCGGCATGTTTGCATCGGGACTGCTCTTGTTTTCTACCGTGGTATCTGAACGCTCACTGCTGCGTGCTAAAGAAGGGCCCACGCGAAACGAAGACGAGCAGTAAATAGATAAGGCAACGTCCTTTTGTTTATATTTTGGAGAATGTGTGTCGATGTTTAAAAGCGCGTTGTGATGCTTTGCTCGGGGGTTCTCGTAGGAACTCTTCTAGTAGCAGCACCAAGCAGTGCTCTTGCGGCTGAAAGCCCTACCGTACCTTCAGTCGCTGTCGGGCAGCCCAAGGCGGTGGCGCTCGATCTGACTTCAAACCGGTTCGAAGATTGCCCTACGACAAATATTGAGGCCCCGAAAGCTAGCAAGCTCGGCGATAATCTAGGTCCCGGAATCACGGAAGAATTTGATACGGCAACACTCGTGGTTATCAACAAGTCGCGGATCGCCGCGGGCGAACCGGCTTTCGGAGTAAATGTCAAAGCTATGCGTTATTTCGATTCTGGACGGATCGCAACCCTGAGCGCTAAAGGCACGATCATTGAGGAAGTCGCTCCTGCCTATTCCAATACTCAAAACCTTGTTTCTTCCACAATTGCCCAACCAGCCGGTTGGCTTCATCCTGAAGTCAAGCGAATAATCACCGCCTGTCTGGGTGTTGGCTCGCATGGTGCTGCAACTTTTGAGCTGTTCCTTCAAGAACTAGCTACTCCTAAAAACGCTGCAAAGTTCGTCATTCGTCGCCTTGGCGTGTTGGGTGCGATCAGCTGTGCCGGCGGCATTATTTGGGAATACCTATAAACGACTTAGGGTAAAAATATCTTCCCCACCACTGAACAAAAGCCTGGAACACCTATGCTCATGGTGCTCCGGGCTTTTGCCTTGACTGCCGTAAGTACAGCATTAGTCCTCAGGCAAACCGCCCTGGACAGCTCGCGAAAAGAGCTGTCGTGCCGCTGGAGCCGGTCCAGCGCCCAGAGGAAGGCTGCGAGGGTCTCGCCAGAACCGGGAAAGAATCTCACTCATATCTTCGATCCTAGGGGTGCGAACCGACTAAGCGAGGCCTTGCGGCATCCAAAGCCGAACTGAATTGCGCTGCTGCCAGGGGCGCTATTCGCTCTGCCGTCCTCTGCTGCCCGGCCCGGCGGTTGACCTGACCCCCAGTCGCAAATGCGGCTTGCTGCGCCAACTCGTTTTGGCCCTGGCCATCGAATGTGAGGCTCGCGTCGAGCCGCTTCGAGCGGTCGAATCCAATCGAATATTTGAACGTTAAAGAATGCGGTAGGGTGAGCTTTGGTCGGTTTTTCGCGTTGCCGACCACCGATTCCGGCCAAAAATCGGTGATTCTTGGCACAATCGAGTGCCCGGAATGAGAGCTGAATCGCTCCACCTTGTAGTGCCCATCACCCTTCTGACCCCATGTTTCGGCACTTTAACTGGCGTCCTGCTTCCAGCCCCGGCAGCAGGCAGGCAAATTGGCGGTTCGAATTAGTTCCCTAGAATTTTCTCTGGCCGAGAATTTGCTGCTGATCAAGCGCAAGGGCCGAACCGAGTGAAAGAGGCAGCTCCGTAAAGCCGAACTGACCGAACGTATCCGCGACCCCGCGGCCAAGCTGAGCGAAGGAACGAGATGACCTTGAATGAAGCCGGACCCTGGTCCGGGCGCGATGACGGTCCCGGGGTGCAGAACGCACGCTGGCACAACACCATCAAGCCGTGGCGGCCAGGCGCGGGAGCCGGTGCCACGCTGCTGGGCTTCGCCAGCGACGAGGGCGTGCGCCGCAACAAGGGCCGCACCGGGGCCAAGACCGGCCCCGCGGCGCTGCGCGCGGCGTTGTCTTCCATCGCTCTTCAGGAGCCGGCCAACCTCTTCGACGCCGGTGACGTGATGGTTGAAGGCCAAGAGCTAGAAGCGGGCCAGGAAGAATTCGCGAATGCGCTAGCCGGCCTGTTGCGCGACGGCCAATTCACCGTGGGGCTGGGCGGCGGACACGAGATCACCTTCGCCTCTTATGCAGGCATCGCCAAAGCGCTGGGTGCCGCCGGTCGGTGGAGCCTGGGCTGCCTGAATATCGACGCGCACTTCGATTTGCGCGTCGCGCAGGCGGCTACCTCGGGCACCGGGTTTGCGCAGATCGCCGCGGCCGAGGCGGCCGCGGGCCGTCCATTCCGCTACGCAGCGGTGGGCATTTCCGAGGCGTCCAACACCAAGCTGCTCTTCGACCGTGCGCAGGACCTCGGCGTGCAGGTGCTGCTCGACACCGAATGCCACCTGGGCAATCTCGATGCGGTGCGGGAATTTGTTGCCGGCTTCGCCGGCTCGGTGGATCACCTGTACCTGACCATCGATCTGGACGCCTTGCCCGCGTCGGTGGCGCCGGGGGTGAGCGCGCCGGCCGGCTACGGCATTGGCCTGGAGGTGGTGCGTGCCATCGTGCTGGCGGCAGCGGCCAGCGGCAAGCTGCTTCACGCAGACATCGCCGAATTGAATCCCGACTTCGACATCGACCAGCGCACCGCCCGCACCGGTGCCCGCCTGGTCCACGACCTCATCATGAGCAAAGGGTAAAAGCTATATGGATATACAACTTGACCTGGTGCAGACTTCGGCCCTGGCGATGATCTTGCTGGCCGGTGGCGAATGGGCCCGGCGCAGGATTGGCTTCCTGCAGCGCTTCTGCATCCCGGCCCCCGTGGTGGGCGGCTTCTTGTTCGCGCTGCTGGTGCTGGCGCTGCGTCAGACCGACGTCGCGCAGATCCAGCTCGATACCACGCTGCAGACTCCTGCCATGGTCGCGTTCTTCACGACCATCGGCCTGGCCGGTTCGCTGGCCACCATCAAAAGGGGCGGCAAGCTGCTGCTCATCTACTTGGTGGCCTGCTGGTCCCTGGCGATCATGCAGAACGTGATCGGGATGGGGATGGCCAAAGCCGTCGGTATCGAGCCGATGCTCGGCATCATGGCCGGGGCGGTAGGCCTCGAGGGCGGGCACGGCAACGCCGCGGCCTTCGGCCCGACCGCCGAGGCCATGGGTTTCGAGGGTGCGACCACGGTGGCGATTGCCTCGGCAACCTTCGGCCTGGTGGCCGGCAGCATGCTCGGCGGCATGACCGCTAACTTCCTGGTGGCTCGGCATAACGTGCAGATCCCCGAGAAGGCCGGGCTGCTGGGCAAGATGGCAGTTGCCGGGACCGTAGCCAAGAACATGGTGACCGGCGCCAATGCGGCCGGAGGCAAGGACGGCGCGGCTGCGGTAGCCACCGACCGGCGGACCGGGGACGCCAACGCCGAGGGCGAAGGACTCCAATACAACCGGCTGCTGACCGTCTTGGTGGTCATTGCCGCGCTCATGGTTGCCGGCACGGTGCTCGGCGGCTGGCTTTCGGAGATCACCGGCCTGACCCTGCCCGCGTACGTGGGGGCGATGATCGTTGCGGTGATCTTCCGCAACGTCAATGACAAGCTGGGCTGGTTCAAGATCAGCGACCAAGCGGTCGAGCTGATCGCAAAGTTCACCCTCGGTTTCTTCCTGACCCTGGCGATGATGAGCCTGAAGATGTGGGAGCTCGCCTCGCTGGCCGGCCCGCTGGTTCTCATCCTGGTGGTGCAGGTGCTGTTCATTCTGGCGTTCGCCGTATTGGTGGTCTTCCGGATGCTCGGCAAGGACTACGACGCGGCCACCATGGTCGCCGGCTTCATCGGCCACGGCATGGGCGCCGCACCCAACGCGCTGGCCAATATGGATGCCTTCAACTCCAAGTTCGGCGTCCGCTCCGAGCGGGCGTTCCTGATCGTCCCGCTGGCCGGCGCCGTGCTGATCGACATGGTGGCGCTGCCATGGATCGTGTGGTGCATGAACCTGGTCGGCTAGCCGAGCCAGAGGAGCCAACCCGCCGGCCACTGGCCGGCGGGTTGCTGTCTTTGCGTCCCGAGAAATCGATCTCTGTTGCCGGTTTTGCCCCAGGGACTGCGCCAGCTGGGGGCGCACCAACTCTAGGTCCTGTGCGCTAGCACCGGTCTACACGTGGTGGTATTTGCCTCCGGCGAGGATGTCCTGGGCACGGTAGAGCTGTTCGGTGAGGATCAGCCGCACCAGTTGGTGGGGGAAGACCAGCTTGGACAGCGACCAGGCGAAGTTCGCGCGCTGGTGGACCGAGGCGTCCACCCCGTAGGCTCCGCCGATGATGATGACGACATTGCGCGAGGAATCGATCGGAGCACGAAGCGTGTCCGCCAGCGTGGGGGAGTCCACGTTCTTGCCGCGTTCGTCCAGGAGCACCACAAAGTCATCCGCGGAGATCTTCGCCAGGATCCGTGCCGATTCCTCGGTGCGTGCCGCGTCGTTCTCGCGCGATGAATGGTTGAGCAGCTGCCAGGACAAATCGAAGGGCTTCTTCAGGCGTTTTGCGTAGCGGGAGATTCCCTCCTCCACCCAGGACTCGTGCTTCTTGCCAATGGCTAAAACCTTGATCGTCATGTGACTATTCTTCCGCATGAGCCGGCATCGCCGGTGCGCCCGGCTGGCCACTACGATGGAAGTCATGAGATCTTCCTGGTTCTTCCGTCAAGGTCAACGGCCCCGCGGCACGCAGATCCTGTGGATCATCTTTGGTCTCGTGGTTGCCATGTTCTACTTCACCCGCCGCGTGCTGGTCTCGCTGCATGTGGGCGGCTGGGCCAAAGACCTGGATGAGCCGGCATACCGCTGGGTCTTGGAGCATCAGGTCCCCGCGTGGCAATCCCTCGCCGACCTGCTGTACTTCTGGGGTTCCACCCCGGGAATGACGCTGATCATGCTGGTGCTGACCGGGTTGCTGTGCTGGTTCACGCGCAGCGTTTGGCCGTTGGCGGCGGTCGCATTCACGGCGCTGGTCTCGGTGCTGCTGACGGTGCTGCTGAAGGCGAATCTTCGGGTGCCGCGTCCGCAAGGGATCCCCGGCGGACCTGCGCCGCCCGAATCGTTCTCGTTTCCCAGCGGGCATACGCTGAACGCGATGGCGCTGATCGGCATCGCCAGTTACTTGGCCATCGTCTACGGACTGCGCCGCTACGCCTATCTGATCGCGACCCTGGCCGGGCTGTTTATCCTCGCCATGGGTGCCTCGCGCATCTACCTCGGGCATCATTGGGTCTCGGACGTGGTGGTGGGGCTGCTCATCGGGGCCGCCTGGGCCGCGGTGGTAGCGATCCTGCATTTCTACTTCGTGCCCCGGCGGTCGGTGGCTAGCCGCCCATCACGCGGATCGGCGAACCCTTAGCCCAGGCGCGGATGTTTTCCACCGAGTCACGGTAGAACATTTCGAACTGTTCGGCGGTCACGTAGCCGATATGCGGGGTGGCGATCAGCCCGCGCGTGCGGGTGAGCTGGTCGAGCACCGGCAGCGGTTCCACATCGAATACGTCCACGGCCGCCAGCCGCAGCAGCTGGTTTTCCAAGGCGGAGATCAGCGCCGGGGTTTGCACGATGCGGCTGCGCGAGGTGTTCACCAAGATCGCTTCGGGCTTCATCCAGGACAGCTGCTTGGCGGAGATGGCCCCGGTGCTGCGCGCGGAGAGCTTCAAGTGGACGGTGAGCACGTCGCTGGTGGCGAAGAGCTCGGCCTCGGAGACCAGCTCGACGCCCACTTCGGTGGCCCGGGCCTTGGTCAGGTTCTGGCTGTAGGCGATCACCCGCATGCCGAAGGCCAGTCCGACCTTGGCCACCCGCGAGCCGAGATTCCCCAAGCCATACACGCCCAGGGTTTTCCCGGCCAGCCCGATGCCGAAGGACGACTGCCAGGGCGCGGATTCGGTGCGCGGCGAGTCGGTGGAGAACAGTTCCACGTCGAGCCGGCGGGCGGCGGCGAGAATCAGCGCCCAGGTGTGTTCCACGGCGTCGGTCGGAACGTACCCGGTATGGGTAACGAGCACATCGTGCGCCGCGGCAGCGTCCAGGTCGATCGATCCATTGCGCCGGCCGGTGGAAACCAGCAGCTTCAGGTTGGGCAGCCGCTGGAAGCGGGCTTCGCTGAAGGGTGTGCGCTCGCGCATCGCCACGATGGCATCAAAGGGTTCCAGCGCCGCGCAGACGGCGCTGTCCTCGTGGCCGAGGTGCTCGTTGAAGACGGTCAATTCGGCGTTCAGCTCGGCCGCGAGCTCGTCGAAATCCGCGAAGTCGCGAGCCGCGTTCTGGTAGTCGTCCAAGATAGCAATGCGCATGCCTTCATCATATGCGTGGGCGGGCTTTGGCACCGCAGCTTTGAGCCAATGAGTCGGCCGCGCGGGACCGGAAGGGCAGGCGAAGACACAAAGAAGGTGGCGTCCGCATTGGACTATGCGGACGCCACCAGCAGCTGCTGCAGATTACTCGATGACCTCGAAGGAGAGCTCCTCGGTGAAGGAGCGGCCGTGGACATCGGTAGCGGTGACCGTGGCGGTGTGTGCTCCCACCGTCAAATCCGTGGGCAGCTCAAGACGCCACAGGTGGTTGGTCTTCTCGGCCAGCCCGCCACCGTGGACGAACTGTTCGGCGATGGCCACCGGATCGGAGTATTCGGCGCCCACCAGTGGTCGTTCCCCCGCCATCTGCTGGGTGCGGGTGACCAGCGAAGCTTCTTCGCCATCCAGAGTGACCTCCACGCTCGATCCGGTGCTGCCCATCCAGAAGTTCGTGGTCAGCCAGGTCTCTGCGGAGAGCTCGGCTTGGCTCACGGACAGCGGATTTTCAAGTGGGTCCACCGTGCCGCGTGGCTGGTCGACATTTTGTGCGTACCACTCGCGGTAGGCCGGGGTGTTCAGGCCCAGGGCCATCTGCTTGGTCTCGTCGCCGCCGGTGACGGTGAAGCGTTCGGTGATGACGTCATTCTTGATATCGAGGGTCAGTACACCCGGAGGGGTGCCATCACGCTGAATGGACGTGGGGTATCCGCTGTCAGTGACTCGGCCCGCGTACCACTGCCCGGAGACCGCCGGGACCGTCAGGTGGGTGAAGGGCAGTCCCTCCGCCCCAACCTCGTCACGCCATCCGTCCAGCAGATCCCCGGCACGCAGGTTCTCGGACATGTGGGTATGTCCGCCCAGCGACACGACTTCGCGGCCCTCAAGGATCTCGTAGATTTCCTTGACCTGCTTGGTGGTGTGCGAATCGCTGTAGAAGAATTCCAGCAGCGGGCTGTGCCCGGCCAGCACGATGGCCTTGTTCTTGGGAACGTTGGCTATATCCGCGCGCAGCCATTGAAGCTGCCGCTCGCCCAGATCATAGGTGTAGTCGCTCTTCTTGGCGGGAACTTTCGTGGGGTACGCGATGGTGCTCAGCGCGACCACGTGCGTCTTGCCAGCGTCATAGGAGTAGTACTCCGGACCGAATTGGGCGCGGTAGCTGTCGAATTCGTGCTCGCCGTCCAGGGCGTCAAAGTCCATGTCGTGGTTGCCCGGAAGGAAGCGTGCCGGCCCGTTGAGCATGGAGGTCAGCTCTCGGGTCTGCGCGAACAAGGACAGGTCATCTCCGACCAAGTCGCCAATGAACAGCGCCCCGCATCCGGTGTAATCGGTGCGCTCGGCCAGATCGGTGAAGACGCCGTTGCGGGCGAATTCAACTTCTTCCTGGTCGTAGGTCTGCACGTCCGCGCCGATGAGGCAGCTCTGCTCCGGGGACTGGGTGGCGGAGCTGCGGGTCAGCGGGAAGTTGACGGCTTGCGGCAGCGGGCCGGTGGGCTCGATTCCGCCGTATTTCAACTCCGGTGAACCTTCCGAAAGGTGGGTGTAGGAGAACTGGGCGACGTTGTTTTCATCAACCGGCACCTGGTAGCCGCGCGGTTGGGTGACGAACATGGTCATATTCTCGAAGGACGGCAATTCGTAGCGTCCCTGGCCGTCCGTGGTGGTCACCTCGCGTCCGTTGGAGACGGCGACCCCTGGCCTGCCCGGCTCGTTGGAGTCATGCTTGGAGTTTTGGTTGCTGTCCTCGAACACCACACCATTGATGGTGTTCGGGGTTACAGCCTGGTCTTGGGTGGAGGTGGGAATCGTTTCGACGGTGCCGCGGTAGGCGCTGGATTCCCAGGTGGCGCCGGATGTATTAGCCGGTTCCGGAATAGGGGAGGAATTCGCTGCGGTAAGGGCAACTGAGGTTGCAACGACGACCAGAGCGCCTGCGGTGAGTCGTACGGGGGTGATGCGATTGGTTTTGCCGGGTCGAGCGAATGATTTCACGAACGTTCCTCCGGGGTGGTGACCATCTGCCGGACCTTTGACCGGCCAGAGCCAACGTTGCCAGCCGGAGGTAAATAGCAAGCCCTGCTGAGGTAATCTCGAATAATCGATCTCGTTAAAACTAACTCGGTGTCTTGGGCTTATTTAACGTGTTCATGCGTCGAATACTAGGAGTCAGAAGTGGATTTAGCGCATATATTGCCGGCAGGGCGGCGCGGGCGACGTCTGCTGTGGGAATTTGCGCTGGCCGGCGAAGAGCAGGCGCTGCCTGCATTTGATGAGCATCCGCTGCGTTCGGGAATGTTCCATGCCGCTTATCAGGTAGAAGCATGCCGCGGTGATTCCGTGGTCATGTTCGGGCCGGGAGCCGAGGTGGGACGCGGGATCAAACTCAGTGTGGAAGAGCTTGCCGAACTCTTGAATGCCACCGAGCTAGTTGCGGTGACCGACATGCTCCTGAAGGCGGCGCTGGAACGCTCAGTCGATGCTGCCAGATACTGGCAGGAGCCGGATGGCGAAGACACGCTGTTGGCCTCGCCGGTGCTCGCGGAGCCGCTGCAACGAATCGCTGGACACATTGCGGACTCCGGCAATGCGCAATGGTGGTGTGCGCCCGTTGATCTGCGCTCACAGTTTCACGTGGAATTTGATCAACTAGATCCCAGCGCTTCGGTGACACTCGCAGACCGCAGCGTGGCCAACGAGCTCAAGCGCTGGAAGGAACTGCTGATCCTGACCGAGGCACGTTTCGCCGCCGAAAAGCCGACACCGGCCAGCGCAAACCTCGGTGGCGATTGGTGGTCAATGCCCAGCATGAACCTCGTGGCCACCAGCGGAATTTTCGCCGACAAACAGCCGTTGGGCTTGAGCTGCGTCGAAGACGGTTTCGGCTGGGAACAAGCGGTGACCCGAGCGGCGAGCGTGCCGCCCTCGGTGCGGATCCTGGAGATCTCTTTTGCCGCCGATTGGGTTCGGTTGTGCCGCAAATACGGCATCGAGGTCACCGCGGGCAAACGCCATGACTGGTATCGAACCACCGGCCGCGACGGCTCCTGGGTGATGCCCGACTGGTCGCTGGTCGCGCAGCACTACGACGGCGTGCATCTGAGCGTGGCCGGATATCTGGGCCTTGCCGGAGAATGCCTTGAAGTAGACGAAAATTTCGCCAGCGCGATCGCCGGATGGGACCCGGATAAGACCTATTGGTTCACCGATGAAATCAGATTCTATGCGGAACCCGTGAATTGGAGCTGCCTGGATGCAAACAGCGAGGCGCGCCGTTGGGTTTGCACGACGGGACAATAGAGTTCATGAGCAGGTCACGGGCGCAGCTGAACGGCCGGAAATCTGGTGCAATGGAAGCTATGACTGAAGCGAAATCCGAAAACCTGGCCGCTGCTACCGAGATCCTGCTGCAATTGCGCTGGTCGGATCAGGACGCATTGGGGCATGTGAACAATGCCCGCATCGTCACGCTGATGGAAGAGGCACGCATTCGCTGGACTCGTGAAGACGGCAAAACCGGCCGCTTCGAATTCGGCACGGTCGTCGCCTCGATCCAGGTCGACTACCTGCGCCCGCTCTACTACCAGCCGGAAATGCTGATCCGCATGGGGATTACCCGCATCGGGACCAAATCCTTCAGCGTACGCGGGATCGGCTACCAGGAGGGTCATCCGGTCTTCGACTCGACAACGGTGATGGTGCCTTTAGCCGCGGATGGCAAGTCCTCTAGGGCCCTGAGCGAATTCGAACGAAGCTGGCTTGAACGTTCAGTGATAGAAGCGCGCGCCTGAGCCATCGATAATTGCATAGACCGGCCTATTTGTCTCACGTGCTTTCTATGATGGGTAGAACGGCAACATCAATTCAGGCCGTTGAAGAGTTGGAAGAAGTGAGTCGAAAACGTGGATTACTACGCCGTCCAAGGATTGCGCGAGAACCATCCCGGGTGGGCGCTGCTGCGCGCTGACCATGCGCCGCTGGTTGTCGCGTTCTTCGCCGCGGCTTTCATTGAACCGAATCGCCGCAACATTCCACGGCGGGAACTAATTGATGCTCTTGACGACGTGCTGTTTACGGTTCGTGAGGGACTGGGGGAAGGAAGCTTCCCACGCGCCGCAACGGAGTACCTTGATAACTGGGCCGCTCCGGAGAAAGCTTGGCTTCGAAAATTCTATATTGCCGGTCAGGACGACCCGATCTTCGACCTGACGCCTACCACCGAGGACGCGGTGCGTTGGGTTCAGGCGCTGCAAGGCAGAGAATTCGTCGCCACACAATCGAGGCTGACCGGGATATTTTCCCTGCTCAAGACACTCGTTCGCGGTTCAGAAACCGACCCTGAGGTCCGTCTGGCACAACTACGCGCCGAGCGCCTAGCGATCGATGTGAAGATCGAAGCGGTCGCTGCCGGTGATATGCCGGTAATGTCTGCTCCGGAAGCCCTAGACCACTACCAGCAATTGCGTGCTCAAGCCCAGGATCTGCTCTCTGACTTCCGCGAAGTCGAACAAAACTTCCGTGACCTAGACCGCCAAGTGCGTGAACGAATTTCCACCTGGGAAGGCACCCAAGGCGAGTTGCTGGATGCGATCTTCACGAATCAAGAAGATATCTCCGGATCGTTGCAGGGACGAACCTTCCAGGGTTTTTGGGACTACCTGATGTCGCCAGCGCAACGTTCTGAATTGAACGAGCTACTGGAACAGGCAACACAAATCCCTGCACTGCAGCGGATCGAAGGATTGGGCGAGATTCTGCATCTTCAACGCGACTGGTTGCCTGCGGTAGAACAGACCCAAGGCACGGTGCGTCGGCTGTCTCAGCAGATGCGCCGGCTGCTAGATGACAAGGTGTTTTTGGAGAACAAACGCATCATGCAACTGATCCGAAGCATCGAGTCGAATGCGTTGGTACTGCGCAACGAACCACCTAGCGGAATCATCGCCGAAATCCCTGCCCAACAAATTGAGGTAGTCCTGCCCTTCGAGCGGCCCCTGTATAAGCCAGGGACTCAAGTAGTAATCAATGATGAGGTAGAAATTTCCGAAGATAGCGAAGTCGATTCGAGCGCGCTTTTCGACCAGTTTTATGTGGATCGCAGCGAACTTCAATCGAATATCGAGGAGGCCTTGTCACAGGACTCGCAAGTGAGTTTGGAAGAGATACTTCAGTTGCATCCTTTAGAAAAAGGGTTGGCGGAGATCGTCACTTATTTCCAGATCGCGGCAGAGTCCAAATGGGCGAATATTGATGCGTCGCGGACCCAGACGCTGAGCTGGACGACAAATTCCGGTGCGCTGCGTGAAGCCACTGTGGAGCACATTACATTTGTGAGGGCTGACTAGAGATGACCGAAGCATTGCCATTCGATACCGACGCAGCAGCAACAGCAACCGCGGCCGCTCTGCCCACCGATTCGCTCTCCCTGGTGGTCACTCATCTGCTTAAAGGCGTGATCTACCGCGAGTCAGATGAAAAGTTGTGGCAAGAGCTAGGGGAGAACATCAGCTCGGCGCGGGATTACGTGGCGGTGCTTGGCCTAGAGCTATTCCATGATGATATCGAAGGCTACGCATTCTTGCGTTCGAAAGCCGCAGAAGACTCCAAGCTGCCACGATTGGTAGCTCGCAGGCAATTGACCTTTCACGTCTCCTTGCTGCTCGCGCTGCTGCGGGTGAGGCTGGCCGAATTCGACCAGCAGACCGCCGAAACGCGTCTGGTTATGACGCGCGAACAGATCGCTGAGCTGGTCTCGGTATTCATGCCCGAAACCAGCAATGAGGTCAGGATGTTCGATCAACTGAACGCCAGCATCAAGAAGGTGGCCGAGATGGGCTTCCTGCGTAAGCTTCGCGGCAGCGATGACAGCTTTGAGGTTGCGCGGATCATAAAGGCATTCGTCGATGCTCAATGGCTCGGGGAACTCGATGCACGCCTAGCTGATTACCGCACCGCCTTGGAGGAGAAATAATGGCATCGAAAAACACCTCGGATTTGCAAGACTCGCTCTTCAACTCCACACCCGATGTTGCCGCGGCGAAACCAGAGCCAACCAAGTCGAGCGAGCCCTTGCCCAAGGCGAACGGCCCACGCGTTGAACAGACCGAGACCTTGGAATTCGAAGGACATGACCCCGGTTTTCGATTGCGCCGGCTGGAGATCCTGAATTGGGGAACCTTCGATGGGGCGGTGCGTCGCTTTATTCTGGACGGTGAAAACAGTTTGCTGACCGGAGACATCGGCTCGGGCAAATCAACCGTCGTAGACGCGATCACGACTCTGCTGTTACCGGCCCATCGGATTGATTTTAATAAGGCCGCCGGGGCCCAGAAAAAAGAACGCAGTCTCATGTCCTACGTGCGTGGCTTCCATAAGTCAGAACGCGGTGGAGGAGACGCTTCAAAACCTGTAGCTTTGCGTAAACCTGGCAGCTACACCGTGGTACTGGGCATTTTCGGCAACGCCGAGATGGACAAGACCGTTAGCCTGGCGCTCACCTTATGGGCCACGCAAGAAGCCGGGCAACCTAACCGTTTCTATTCCCTTTCCGAGTCGGAGCAGTCAATCACCGGGAACTTCGCCGATTTCGGTGGTGACCCGCTGAAACTCAAACGACGGTTGCGCGGCGACGGCGTGACCGTCTTTGACACCTTCGACAGTTATGAATCGGCGTTTAAGCGACAGTTCGGCATTTCTGGTTCCCAAGCCATGGAACTGTTCCACCGCACGGTGTCAATGAAGCAGGTTGAGAACATCACCAGCTTCGTGCGCACAAATATGCTAGACGACGATGACGTGGCTGGTCGGTTGAAGAACCTGATCCTGCATTTTGATGATCTGAAGAAGGCCCACGATGCGGTGCGCCGGGCCAAAGACCAGATCGACATGCTTGTTCCGATTCGGGAACATGCTCAACGGCACCGGCAATTATCCGCAAAAGAATCCACGTACCGCTCGGTGCGCGAGGAACTGACCCCGTGGTTCATGTCCAGACAGCTGGAATTAAGCCTGGAACACCAAGCGGAGCTGGAACGTGCCGCGACCAGGCTTCGTCGGGATTCTGCTGCCAAGAAAGCCGGGGTTTTCAAAGCGCAGGAACAACTAGCTGTGATTCGCGAGGACATCAGAGTCCACGGCGGTGGCCGGCTGGCAACCATCGACAGCGAAATCCACGCGGCTACCGGTCGTCAAGAGTCCCAAAAGGCCAAAGCCGAATCCTATGCAAGCTCGGCTGCCCTGCTGGTGCTGCAGCCCGTCCGAGACCAAGTGGATTTCGATGCGAACGTGGCCGACTTACCTGAAGTTACCGTGCGATTGGAGCGGGAGGCTGCGGTACTCAATGACGGCCACGGAACGTTGCTGGCGTTAGTTGCGGAAGCCAAAGCCGAAGAACAGTCGCTGCACGAGGAACTCGCGTCCCTGCAGGCGCGAACGAACCTGCTTCCGCGCGAACAGCTTGAAATCCGCCGGCGACTTTGTGAGGCGACTGGGCTGGAGGAGACGAATCTGCCGTATATCGGTGAACTCTTGCGTGTGCGTCCCGGCGAACAGCTCTGGGAAGGCGCCGCCGAGTTGGCGCTGCGCGGGTTTGCACTGTCATTGCTGGTGCCCCAGCAGCATTATGCTGCGGTATCCGTTTGGGTAGACCGCAACAACCTTCGCGGGCGATTGGTCTACCGCAAGGTCGATTCGCAACCAATGCAAGCTGTGGAGCAACGTGCCGGAACGTTGGCGTCCAAGATTGAAATCAAGGTAGGGACGCAGTTCCGCCCATATCTGGCTGCACAGCTGAACACACGTTTCGACCACCACTGCTGTGAATCCCTGGATGAATTTCGTCGCCATGCCAAAGCCGTCACACCCAACGGCCAGTTAAAAACCGGTGGAGGGAGACACGAAAAAGATGACCGCCCTGCGCGCCGGGATCGGCGGAACTTCGTGCTCGGCTGGGATAACCACGAGAAAACCACCACGATCCGGCGGCTCGTGGATGAGGCGGTAGCCAAACGGCAGGGAATCGAACAGCGAATTGCTGTGGTGTTGCGGGAGCTTGGAAAACTTGGAGCGGCGCAGCGCGCGGTTGGCACGGTGGAGGCGGTTAAAACTTTCGCCGAAATCGGCTGGCAGCTCACCACCAGGGAAATCGACAGATTGGTGGCGGAGCACAGGCAGCTGTCTTCGGCCAATGACCAACTCGCATTGCTGGCCGAGAAAGAGTCCGAACTGGTGCTTGAGCTGAAAAAGCTGCAGGATCAGGCCGAACAGTTTGGCATTCGAATTGGTAAGAACGAGCAAGGGCTCGAGGATATCGCTGGGACCATCAGCTCATGCGCGAAATCCTTGGAGCTGCGTCCGGTAACCACCGATGAACAGGTACTGGCCGAGCTCGGGCGGCTTACGGGTGAGGCGTTGGGCGAGGCGGAACTGAGCTACAAGAACGTCCCGGGAATAGAAAGCTCGGTGAATAAACAGCTCACCGGACACATCGACAACCTGAACAAGCAGGTCATCAGGGCCGGTGAAAGAACCCTGAACTTGATGGGTGCTTTTCGGGCCAAGTACAAGGAAGAGTGCACCGAATTCGACGAGGCGCTGGAGGCTGCGGACGAGTTCATCGCGCTGCTCGAACGACTGCAGAAAGATGACTTGCCACGTTTCGCGAGCAAGTTCAAGGAAGCGTTGAACCAGAATACGATCAACGAGATTGTCGCGTTCAACGCCTTCCTCGATGCTCGGAAGACAGACATTACCGGCCGTATCGATCAGATTAATGAATCGTTGGCGCAGATCGAGTACGACCCGGCCCGGCACATTCAGCTCGAGCATCACCAGAGTTCGGACCAGGAGATTCGCGAATTCGTTGTCGACTTGCGGGCTTGCTCCGAAGGAGCATTGGGGGAAAGCGAGCAATACTCTGAGCTGAAATTCGCCCAGGTGTCCAAGCTGGTGGAGCGTTTCCGTGGACGTGACGGGCTTACCAGCCTGGATCAGCGCTGGACCGCGAAGGTCACCGATGTTCGCAACTGGTTTACCTTCAGTGCCTCCGAAAGGTGGAGCGAGACCAACGAAGAATTTGAGCATTTCACTGATTCGGGTGGAAAGTCAGGAGGTCAGAAAGAGAAACTGGCCTACACCATCCTTGCAGCGGCGCTGGCTTTCCAATTCGGGCTGGGCGGACGAAAGAGCGGGGGAACCGAAACCAAACGGAACTTCCGATTTGTCGTGATAGACGAGGCCTTCGGCCGAGGTTCGGACGCTTCGGCGCACTATGGCCTTCAGCTGTTCAAACGGCTGAAGTTGCAGTTGCTGATCGTCACCCCGTTGCAGAAGATTCACGTGATCGAGCCCTTCGTGGCGCATGTCGGATTCGTGGACAATCCTTCGGGACAGGCTTCGCAGCTGCGGAACATGACTATCGCAGAGTACCGGGCCGAGAAGGAACGCCGTGGCAACTAAGGAATCCGGGTGGACCACAGTTTCTGGCTTGCGGGCGGCGTCACTGAAAACCTGGGAGCGCGGACAGCTGCTGTGCGAGCTGCTGGAGCCAACGGGAGTTTATCCGCGCCGCAGGCCTTTGAAATCGCCAAATGCCGGGGAGTTGAGGCAGCGATTTGGCGAGGCGAAGAATTGGGTGAGCGAACTTCACCGGGCAGCTTCCCACTACCGCATTGAGTCCAAGAGCATCGGACACCAAAGCATTGGTGCCAACGATGTACCACAGGCGGCTTGGTTCGATACCGTGCACCAGGAGATCGCATTCCTGGGCAAGGGGCGGGAAGCTGCGGCATTCACGCATTTAGCCTCGGCACTATTGGGGAATGAACCGCAACTACGGCCCTGGGTGCTTGCTCGTCCCTTCCGGCTCGCGGCGTTGGGCTCCGAGTCGCTAGCCGCGGCAAAGGTGGCCCGATGGCTGGTGGAGAACCGCGAACCGGGAATTTACCTGCGACAACTTGCACTTTCCGGAGTGCACACAAAGTTTATAGAAAAGCATCTGCGCGAGATCGACGAGATGGCGGCGGTGCTCAGCGGCACGGTAACTCCCCGCAGTTCCACAATAAAGTCCTTCAAATTGCGTCACGGGTTCAAGCTGGAACCGGACACCGTGCGTGTTCGGGGGTTGGCCGAAACACTGGGCGCACCGGGTGGCGCCGAAGACCTTGAAATGACGGTCCAAGCCTTTGCCTCGATGTCACTTGCGGTGCGTACGGTTCTCGTGACCGAAAACCGGACCAATTTCCTGGCCATGCCGCTGATGCCGGAGAGCTTGGTCGTTTTCGGCGCAGGCTACGGGCTGGATGGACTGGCCGCAGCCGAATGGGTGAATGCCTGTGAGCTTGTGTATTGGGGAGACCTGGACACCCACGGTTTCGCAATTCTGAATCAATTGCGCTCGCACCACGGCCACGTTCGCAGTGTGATGATGGACCGGGAAACACTGGAAGCGCACCGCGAATTCTGGGGCACCGAAGGCAAACCGTCCAAGGCGCGGCTGGATCATCTCACTGCGGCAGAGGCTTCGCTCCTGGCAAGCCTCCGCTCGGATGCCGACAGCCCGCAGCTGAGGTTGGAGCAGGAACAGATTAATTGGAGCTATGCGGCGGAGGAGATTGCCAGGGCCTGCGGCTGGGATCTTTCCACCGTGGTCGAATAGCCGCCGCGGCTACCGCACCCTTGCGGGAACTTCGCAAATGAGGCTTGGCTACTCGTTCGCGTACTCATCCAAGACCTTCTTGCCGATCTTGAACGCGACATTCGCTGCCGGGACCGAACAGTAGATGGCGCACTGCAGGAAGACTTCCTTGATTTCCTCGGAAGTCATTCCGTTGCGCAGGGCGGCATGCACATGCATTTCAAGCTCTTCCCAGTAACCGCCGGCAATCATGGCGGTCAGCGTGATGGCGCTGCGCGTGGTGCGCGGCAAGCCGTCACGCGTCCAGATGGTGCCCCATGCGTAGCGGGTGATCATTTCCTGGAATTCGTCGGTGAACTCGTTTGAATTCTGGGTGGAGCGGTCCACGTGCTCGTTGCCGAGTACTTCGCGGCGAACCTCCATTCCCGCGTCGTAGGCATCGCCGGGCAGTCGTTGTGAATCAGGCATATCAGCGGCTCTCTTAATTAATTGGCCAGGAAGAACTCAGCCAGCAAGGCTGCGGTCTCTTCGGGTGCTTCGGCCGGGGCCATGTGGCCTGCGGAATCGATGACCGCCATAGATCCCTTTGGAGCAGTTTCAGCGATGAACTGAGCGTCCGCTGGAGGGCAGACCTGGTCCTGTGCGCCGTTGACGGCGATGATCGGATCGGTGGTTGCAATCAGCTGTTCGCGCACGTCGAAACCGGCCAGCGCGCCGCAGGCGTGTGCGTAGGCAAAGCGGTCCGCGTCCTGCAGGCTGTGCAGCAGGTCGGTGGAGATCACCGGCTCCTTCTCGATGAATCCGGGTGCGAACCAGCGTTCGGCGGACCCGGCGACCATGGTCGGGGTTCCGGCTTTGGCCACCAGTTCGGCACGTTCGGTCCAGCCCTCGGGGGTGCCGATCTTCGCTGCGGAGCAGATGGAAGACAGCGCGTTGAAGTAGCCCGGGTAGTCCACGGCCAGTTGCAGCGCGGTGGCGCCGCCGAGTGACACACCGGCGTAGTACAGCTTGCTGCCTTCGGCGATAATGCCATCGGCACGCAGTGCTTCGACTACCTTGGTGACACCGGTGGCCAGCTCAGACAGGGAGAATGCTTCGGTGGATGGCTTGCTTTCGCCATGCCCCGGAAGATCCCAGGCGATGACCTGGAACTTTTCCTTGAGGTAAGGCAATGCCGGGGCCCACAGCGGCAGGACGGCGGTGCCCAGCGACGGGCCAACGATGAGGGTGGGAAGTTCTTTGTTGGTGTGCAACAGGGAGGGGGTTAATTGTGGGACTGCCATAGTTCCTTCCGTGCCGAGTATTCGGCGAGTACGGTTTCGGTGAAACGATCCGCGGCACCGAGGTAGCCGGCGGGATCTAGTAATTCGAAGAGGTCTTGGTCGCTCAGATCATGCATTGGTATTTCCAAGCGCAATAGCTCGCGCAGGGAAATATCATCCTCCAGGCTGCGGCGCACCAGCGCCTGGATGGCGGGCTTGCCGCCGGAGACCAACGGTGCCAGAACGGTAGCGAGGCGTTCGGAGAGCACCGCATCCCCGCCCAGGGCGAGGTTCCGCTCGATGGCTGGAAGATTTACGATGAGCCCGTTGGCGAGGGAAGACCCATGGAACGCTGCGCCCGAAGCCAACCGGGCCAGTTCGCGCAGTGCGTTCCATTCGGAGTGCCAGCCGCCATCCGGACGTTCATCTACGGCGGTGCCGGCAGCGGTGAACAGCGTGGAGAGCAAACCGGGGGAGCTGAACGCAGCATTGCGCAGCAGTATCGAACGTACCGGATTCTGCTTTTGCGGCATGGCCGAGGACCCGCCCTTGCCGGCTTCGCGTGGTTCGGACAGCTCGCCGATTTCCGGCCGGGAGGCGGTAAGCACATCTGCGCCGAAGGTCCCCAGCGCGGCAATGGTTGCGGCCAGTGCTGAACCGATCTGCACAATGGGCATCCGGTTGGTGTGCCACGGGGTGCCCGGATCAGACAAGCCCATCAAGCGCGCCAAATCCGTGCCCAGTTGCTGGCTGGTCGCTGGTGCCCCGGTTCGGCTCGACAGGAACTGCTCGAGGGAAGCGAGGGTTCCCACTGCGCCGCCCCACTGCAGGGACAGCTGCTTCGATGCGGATTCCAGCTGCTGCTCGGCGCTGAGCACTGCCGACAACCAGCTGGCCGCCTTCCAGCCGAAGGTGGTTGGCAGCGCGTGCTGGGTCAGCGAGCGGGCAATGCAGATAGTCCCGCGATTGGCCTGCGCCAGGTGAGCCAGTCCCTGCGCGGCACGGCGCAAATCTGCCAACGTCTGGCCGGCAGTCTTGGACAGAACCAGCATCAAGGCGGTGTCGATGATGTCTTGGCTGGTGGCCCCGCGGTGCAATGAGGCACTTGCAGATTTTGGCGCACCATCGGCGTGGAGCAACTCGCGCATAGTGCCCAAGAGCGGGATCAAGGCATTGGCTCCATCAGGAGTTTTGGAAGCCAGCAAGGCCAGATCGTAGCGCTCTACCTTGGACACTGCCCGAACGGCCTGCGCGTCTTGGCCGGTGCACAGGCCTGCTTCAGCCTGGACTTGCACCCAACCGGCCTCAACATCCAGCATGGCCTGGACGAAAGCGGCATCGCTGGCCAGTGCCGCCACTGCGGTCCCGGCCCATGCGGGGGAGAGCACGCCGTAATCTGCGCCGTCCATTCGTTTCCTCGCTTCTTCTCTGCAAGGGCGCCTGCCCCTGCTCTAGAACTCTAGTGCCCTGCAACGGGCAAAACCCCGCGGGGTGCCCCGGCGCCCGTAACACTTCGGGCGTCGGGGCGAACCAGCGGGGTGTCGGCTAAGCCTTAGTTTTCGCGTGGGTAGGAGAGGAACACCGTTTCCAGATCTCCTTGCAGGCGAATATCAAAACGTAACGAACCATCTTCTTCGCGGGTTGCGATCAGCGTCTGGCGTTGTTCGTCATCCAGCGAGGCCAGCAGCGGATCGCTGGCCAGCGCCGCGGTGTCCTCGGGCAGGTAGATGCGGGTGAACAACCGGTTCAGCAGGCCGCGGGCGAAAACCGTGAGCATGATGAACGGCGCCTTGCCGGCCTCGGTGGCGCCCGGGTTCAGCGTGGTGAAGGTGTAGTGTCCGACGTTGTCCACCGCGGTGCGGCCCCAGCCGGTGAAGGTGTAGCCGTCGCGAACCAGCGAGCCGTCCTTGGAGACCACGTTTCCGTGCTCATCGGCCTGCCAGATTTCCAGCAGTGCGTCCGGGATGACCTCGCCCTTGCCGTCGGTGATGACCCCGTGCAAGCGGACGGAATTCGGGTTGGCCTGGTTGACCAGCTCGTTGTCGTTTTCGTATGGAAGCGCGTAGCCGTAGAACGGGCCGATGGTCTGTCCCGGGGTGGGGGCTAGCTTGAGTTCTGGTGCTTGAGACATTTAGTGATCTCCCTCTTCGTCTTCCATCCAGGTCCGGTTGGACCCGGTGAGCACGATGTCCCAGTTGTATCCGGTGGCCCATTCGTGGCTGGTGATCGAGTGGTCGTAGCTGGCGACCAGGCGGTCGCGGGCGTCCTTGTCCGTGATGGCCTGGTAGATCGGGTCCAGGCTGAAGAGCGGATCGCCCGGGAAGTACATCTGCGTGATCATGCGCTGGGTGAAGTCGGTGCCGAAGAGCGAGAAGTGGATGTGCGCCGGGCGCCAGGCATTGTGGTGGTTCTTCCACGGGTACGGTGCCGGCTTGATGGTGGTGAAGGAGTATTCGCCATTGGGTCCGGTGATGGCGCGGCCCACGCCGGTGAAGTTCGGGTCGATCGGGGCGGGGTGCTGGTCGCGCTTGTGGATGTAGCGTCCGGCGGCGTTGGCTTGCCAGATTTCCACGAGCTGCCCGGCGACCGGGCGGCCGTCGCCGTCGAGCACACGCCCGGCGACCACGATGCGCTCGCCGATCGGCTCGCCGTTGTGCTGGATGGTCAGATCCGATTCCAGGGCGTGCACGTCGCGCTCGCCGAAGGCCGGGGAGTGCAGCTCGATGGTTTCGGGATCCACGTGGTGCAGGTTCTTCGTGGGGTGGCGCAGCAGCGAGGAGCGGTAGGGCGCGAAGTCGATGCGCGGCTGCGTCTCGGCCTTCTTGCCCTCGACCACCGACTGGCGGTAGGCGGCGTGGATGTCGGTGATTTCCTGGCTGATGGATTCTTGCGAGAGCGTCGTGGCTGCGGGGTCCAGCACGTGCGAATCGTTGAACGTCTCGTTAGCTGTGGTTTCGGTGCTCACTGCGTGCTCCTTTCGAAGGGGGCGTACGGGTGTGGTGGAGAAAAGGCTGGGGTGAAGGCTAGGCGTGCGGCCAGCCGGTATAGGACTCGGCCAGGTACTGCATGCCATAGCGCGAGGAGGTCACGGTATCCAGCTCGCCGAGGGCGCGCCGGGCCATGAACGGATCGGCACCAACGGGGGTGTGCAGCATCGAGGTCATCCAGTAGGAGAAATTCTGTGCCTTCCAGACCCGCTTGAGGGCCAGCTCCGAATAGCCGCCCAGCAGCTTGTCGCTGCCGCTGGAGAAGTAGGAATCCAGCGCTTCGAAGAGCACCTTCACATCGGCAAAGGCGAGGTTCAGGCCCTTGGCCCCGGTGGGCGGAACGGTGTGCCCGGCATCGCCGATCAGGAACATCCGGCCGTGGGAGAGCGGCTCGCGCACAAAGGAGCGGAAGCCGAGCACGGTCTTATCGAAGATTTCCCCGGTCTGCAGCTGGAAGTTGTCCGGGCCAGCAACGCGGCGCTGCAGTTCGGACCAGATCCGGTCATCGCTCCAGGCGTTCACGTCTTCATTCGGGTCGCACTGGAAATACATGCGCTGCACGGTGTCGCTGCGCTGGGAGATCAGCGCGAAGCCGTGCGGGGAGTTCGCGTAGATCAATTCCGGTGAGGACTTTGGCGCCTTGGCGAGGATGCCGAACCAGGCGAAGGGGTAGGTGACCTTAAAATCCTTGCGCAGAGTTTCCGGCATCTGGCGGCGTGCGAAGGACCGTGACCCGTCGGCCCCGACGATCACCTCGGCGTGCACCTCGAAGAGGTTGCCTTCCGCGTCGGTGAAGCGGAACTTCGGGGTGGAGGCCTCCATCTCCAGGATCTCGGTGACCTCGCAGGAATAGCGCACATCCCCGGCATCGCGCTGGCGGGCCGCGGCGAGATCCACGAAGACCTCGTTCTGCGCGTAGAGGGTGACCGTCGCGTCGACCAGATCGCGGAAGTCCAGCGGGTGCGATGCGCCGTTGAAACGCAGGTCGATGCCGGCGTGTTCATCGCCTTCGGTGAGCACGCGGCCCTCAACACCGGAGTCGGTGAGCATCTTGACCGCCTGGGCTTCGAGGATGCCGGCGCGGTGGGTGTTGCGGATCGTCTCGTGGTCGCGCATTTCCACGACGAGGTTGTCGATGCCCGACTTCGAAAGCAGGTGCGAGAGCATCAGGCCTGCGGGGCCGCCGCCGATAATGCCGACCTTGGTCTTGATGATCCGTGGACTCTGAACCATGGGAACCTGCCTATCTGTGCGGGACCATCCGCATCGAATTTCGGCGGCGTTGCCGGAATTCCTGCGCGCGGTCGAGGAGGTGGAACTTCCTCAAGGATGCGGTGGAGTCCGTCGGGCCGGCACTCGATGTCTCATTGAACGAGAAAACTTGGTCTTTGGTTACGTCTGCTCATTTCGAGATTGCCACGAGCGGCTTTGCGCCTCGGTCGGACTGTCGGGCCGCCAATAGCGCGCAACGCCGAGCTGGCTTAGGGTGGGGTCGTAGAAACCCGGGTTGGCGGTGCGTGTATTCGCCAACTTCGGTCCGCGAATTATTCTGTCCCCGGCCCCAAGGCGCGGGAAATGCCACGGGCCGCGGTCCGCAGCGCCATGACGGCCGAAGGCAGCAGATCGGAACCCCGCGGAACCACCACGGACAGCACGGCCAGCGCGTGGCCATGGCTATCGAGGATCGGTGCGGCGGCGCCGGTGGACTCCGGGTCGATGAACCCGTCGAAGGTCGCGAACCCATTGCGCCGGATCTCCGCCAGCTCGTGGCGCAGCTTCGGGTGCCGGGAGAGCATGGCCTCTGCATGGCGTTCGAGATAGCCCTCCAGTACGCTCGCGGGGGAGTAGGCCAGCAATGCCATGCCCATGGAGGTCAGATGCACCGGCATCCGCCCGGCCACATTGGCCTGGTTGACCACGGAGCCGGGTCGGGAGAGCCGCTCGATAACCAATACGTCATCCTCGTGCAGCACCGCCAATTGAGTATTCTGGCCCACCAGCTGGTTGATGTCCTCCATGAAGGGCAGGGCCGCTTGGCGCAGGGTCAGCGTGGAAGCGCTGCGGTTGGCCAGCTCCCAGAGCCGCAGTCCCAGGCGCACCTGGCCATCAGGCTCGCGGGCCAGCAGGCCGTGGGCGATCATGCTTTCCAGCAACCGGTAGGTGGTTGCCCTGGGCACGTCCGCCCGGCGGGCCAGCGCATTGACCGTCAGCGTTGGATTTTGCGTGTCAAAGGAATCCAGGATCCGCACCAAGCGGTCCAACATTGAATCCCCGCTGGGCGAATTGGCCATGGCTCTACTCTATTCCAGCAGAATCGCTGAACCCGATTGCTTGGTGTTCCAGCTCGTTGATCAAGCATTCTCCCTGAATTTCCGGTGAACTAACTGTTCACTATTCATTCATCGATTTTAATCATTTAGGGGGATAGATTCTTTTCATTGAGAGAATCGACAGCGATAGCAGGGGAATGATGGGTCAGAAAAATGCACAGACCGTAGTGGCGCTCGCGATGGTCGGGGCACTAGCTCTGAGTGGTTGCGATAGTGCATCAAGCGATACCGAAGCCCAATCCTCGGCTGAATTGTCGAAGCAGCCAACTTCTGAGTCATCGACTATCCCAGCTGATCACCTGGAATCGCCCCCTGCGCAGCCGGCGAAGCCAGTAAAGCCTGCTGCGCTTGCTGAGAATACCGACAAGGGGTTGGGGGCGGCAGCCAACTACTGGGTTGAGTTGCGGAACTACGCTGTTGCAACTGGAGACACCGAGCCCTTCAGGGAATTCTCTGCTCAGGATTGCATTCTTTGCGAGAAGCTAGCTGTCCAGATCGATGATGCCTATGCTTCGGGTGGTCGCATCGAAGGCGGTGAATTCTCTGTTGTAGAAGTTTCAGGTGTTACGGACCAATTCGGCGAAGAAGACGGGGCCGAGCAAGTCTCCATGGCGATTCTCAAATTGGAGCGAGCCGCCGGCGAAGTGATTGACTCTGATGGCAAAACAACAAAAAGGATTGAACCAGTCTCATGCGATGAAGTCGATTCGAACTGGGACGAGGTTGCCTACGATCAAGACGGAGAATTCATCGGATCCATCTGCAGTTTGGTTGCTTCGAATCCGGAATTCGTCGATTCAACTGGCTGGCAGCCGTTGGATGTGATGGTCAACGCGCAGTGAAAGTCTTGGATCCCACGGAGCCCTAATCGCCTCGCTCGATTAGGGCATTTTTGCCACGTACCGGCAGTTTTGCAAAGTGAAGAAGCCTTGAAGCTACGCTCGCCAACTGCTAAAGTTCATACTACGAACAGAAGTTCACAATGTGAACAATACGCAGCGATGGAGCAGTGGATACATGCAGCAGGCCTACCTATACGACGCAATCCGTACCCCGTTCGGCAAAATCGGCGGAGCCCTTTCCTCCCACCGTCCGGACGACCTCGCGGCGCACGTAGTGCGCGAGCTGGTAGCCCGTGCTCCCAAGCTGGATGTTGCAGACATCGACGAGTCGATCTTCGGCAATGCCAACGGCGCCGGCGAGGAAAACCGCAACGTGGCCCGCATGGCCACCCTGCTCGCCGGGCTGCCAACCTCGCTGCCGGGCACCACGATGAACCGCCTGTGCGGCTCCTCGCTGGATGCCTCCATCGCGGCCTCCCGCCAGATCGCTACCGGCGACGCGGACCTGGTACTGCTCGGCGGAGTCGAATCGATGAGCCGCGCCCCATGGGTGCTGCCGAAGACCGAGCGCCCCTTCCCGATGAGCAATCTCGAGCTGGCGAACACTACCCTGGGCTGGCGCCTGGTCAACCCGGCCATGCCGGGACAATGGACCGTCTCGCTGGGCGAGGCCACCGAGCAGCTGCGCGAAAAGCACAGCATCACCCGCGAGGATCAGGACGAATTCTCCGCACTTTCGCACCAGCAGGCGGCAGCGGCCTGGGACGCGGGCAAGTACGACAATCTGGTCGTTTCGGTGCCGCCGGCGAACAAGCGCGGCACCGAGTTCACCCGGGATGAAACCATCCGCGCGGATTCCACCGCCGAAACCCTGGCCAAGCTGCGCACCGTCTTCCGCACCGGCGAGAACGCCACGGTCACCGCCGGCAACGCCTCGCCGATGAACGACGGCGCCTCGGCTGCCTTCATCGGCTCGGCGCGTGGCGGCGAGCTGCTCGGCGCCGCCCCGCTGGCCCGCATCGTGTCCAACGGCGCCTCCGCGCTGGATCCGCAGTTCTTCGGCTTCGCACCGGTCGAGGCCGCGAACAAGGCCCTGTCCAAGGCCGGGCTGAAATGGTCGGATATCGCCGCCGTCGAGCTGAACGAAGCCTTCGCGGCGCAGTCCCTTGCCTGCATCCGCGCCTGGGATATCGACCCGGCCATCGTCAATGCCTGGGGCGGCGCCATCTCCATCGGCCACCCATTGGGCGCCTCGGGCCTGCGCATCCTGGGCACCGTGGCCCGCCGCCTGGCGGAATCCGGTGAGCGCTACGGCGTGGCAGCGATTTGCATCGGTGTCGGCCAGGGCCTGGCGGTAGTCGTCGAGAACGAAAACGCAACCAAGTAGTTCCGCTGCTTGGGTCTGGAAACTTCGAGAAAGGCAGAATTATGGCACCACGTATTGCCACCTCGGCGGCCGACGCCGTCGCCGAAATTAAGGACGGCTCAACCGTCCTGATCGGCGGCTTCGGCAACGCCGGCCAGCCGATGGAACTGATCGACGCGCTCATGGAGTGCGGCGCCAAGGAGCTGACCGTGGTCAACAACAACGCGGGCCAGGCCGATGCCGGGCTCGCGCTGCTGATCAAGGAACGCCGAGTCAAGAAGATCATCTGTTCCTTCCCGCGCCAGTCCGACTCCTGGCACTTCGACGAGGCCTACCGGGCCGGCGAGATCGAGCTCGAACTCGTTCCGCAGGGCAACCTGGCCGAGCGCATCCGCGCCGCAGGCGCCGGGATCGGCGGCTTCTTCACCCCGACCGGCTACGGCACGCTGCTGGCCGAAGGCAAGGAAACCCGCGTCATCGACGGCAAGGGCTATGTCCTGGAAACCCCGATCAACGCGGATTTCGCATTGATCAAGGCGCTGAAGGCCGACACGCTGGGCAACCTGGTGTACCGCAAGACCGCCCGGAACTTCGGCCCAATCATGGCCACCGCGGCCAAGCAGGCAATCGTGCAGGTGGACGAGGTTGTCCAAGCTGGCAGCCTTGACCCGGAGAACGTCATCACCCCGGGCATCTACGTGGATACCGTCGTGGCACTTGGAGGAACTAAGTAATGAGCAACTACTCCAGCACCGAAGAAAAACTGAGCCGGGACGAAATGGCCCAGCGCGTCGCCGCAGACATTCCTGCCGGTGCCTACGTCAACCTCGGCATCGGCCAGCCGACCAACGTATCCAACTTCCTGACCGGTGAACAGGGAGTTACCCTGCACACCGAAAACGGAATGCTGGGCATGGGGCCGGTGGCCACCGGAGAGGACGTCGACGAGGACCTGATCAACGCCGGCAAGATCCCGGTGACCGAACTTCCCGGGGCCTCCTTCTTCCACCACGCCGATTCCTTCGCCATGATGCGCGGCGGGCACCTGGATGTCTGCGTACTCGGAGCTTTCCAGGTATCCGGTGCCGGAGACCTGGCCAATTGGCACACCGGGGCAGAAGGCGCGATTCCTGCCGTCGGCGGAGCCATGGATCTGGCCATCGGCGCGAAGCAGACCTGGGTGATGATGAGCCTGTTCACCAAGACCGGTGAATCAAAACTTGTCGAAGCGCTGTCCTACCCGGTGACCGGATTGGGCTGCGTCTCGCGGATCTACACCGAGGTGGCGATCTTCGAACTGCGCGATTCAAAGGTCTTCGTGCGCTCCAGCCATGGACTCAGCTTCGAGGAACTGCAGGCCAAGGTGCCGGTAGAACTAACCAAGGCCTAGAACACAGTAGATTAGTGGGGGTGCTTCCGAATGATTTCGGGGCACCCCCAATTTTCATAACCCGCGCGCCGCACGGTAAGGCGCGTGCAAGGAGCACGGTGAGCGAGCAGGCAGCAAATAGTACGTCCGTCCAGTCCCTGGCGCGCGGTCTCCAGGTGATCAGCAGCTTCGACGCGGAGCACCCGTCGATGACGCTCTCCGAGGTCGCGGTGCGCACCTCGCTATCGCGCGCCACCGCACGCCGCTTTCTGCTGACCCTGCAAGATCTGGGCTACGTCCGTTCTGACGGCAAGCATTTCGAGCTGACCTCCAAGGTTTTGCAGCTTGGCTACGCCTATCTGTCCAGCGCCACGTTGCCGCAGCTGATCGAGCCGGTATTGGAAGAGCTCTCGGCCACGGTCCATGAGTCGGCCTCGGCCTCGGTGCTGGACGGAACCGAAATTGTCTATATCGCCCGCGTGCATACCCGCTCGATCATGCGGGTCGGGATCTCGGTGGGCACTCGGTTCCCCGCGGTGAATACCTCGATGGGCCGGGTGCTCCTGGCCTACCAGCCCGAAGCGGTGCGCGAATCAGTGCTGGCTGCCGGGGTTCATGCGACCACCGGGCTGGGCATCGGCAGCGCGGATCAGTTGCGCGTGGAGCTGGAGCGGATCCGCGCGCAGGGGTTCGCCGTGGTGGACCAGGAGCTGGAAATCGGGTTGCGCTCGGTGGCGGTCCCGGTTTTCACTTCGGAGGCAAGCGTGGCGGCCGCGATGAATGTGTCGATGAGTGTGCACCCCAATTCGGCGTTGAGCGCCGAACAGGCGGCGGAAGCCGTCCTTCCCGAATTGCTGAGGGCCGCCGAGCAGGTGCGCGAAGCGCTGGCCGCGAGCCGCTGAGCAGCTACAGCTCGCGCGCATCGCGCCGGATCGGGTGGTGCTCGGGAACCTGCACGAGCACGATGCGGGTCCCATCGGGATCCTGGATCCAGCCTTCGATGAGCCCCCATGGTTCTGTGAGCGCTTCGCGGAGGATCGGCACTCCCTGGCCAGTCAGCCGTTCCAGCTGGGCCTCCACATCGCGGACCTGGATCCACAACACCAGGGAGGAGGCAGTCGCCGGGTCGCGTTGGCCGGAGACCTCCAGCAGTCCGTTGCCGAGGAAAAACACCACGCCGCGGTGCTCGGGCGGGCCGAATTCGCGGGACACCGCCAACTGCAGCACGTCGCGGTAGAAGCTCTGGGTTTCGGCCAGGTTCACGGGCCGCAGCAGCACTCGGCTTGAAAGAATTTCCATGGGCACCAATCTATCCGGCGGCCGCTGTGCAGCCTAGCGCCGCGGAGGCGCAGATCTCCGGTGGAGAATATGGAGGCTGACAAAATATTTGTTGTAACTTCAACTAAAACCTGTAATGTTGTCATAGCGGAGTCCGTTGCCGCGACTAAGCGGCCACGGAATCCCAGCCATCGCCGGGCCCGGCCCGGACGCAAATCAAGAGGAGTTGATCCGCCATGACCGACCTACTGAGCGACATCCGTTCGGCAGACTGGAACCACACCGCCGAACCCGGCGCGGTAATCCTGTTCTTGCACGGCTTCGGCTCCAACGAAAACGATCTGAGCTCGCTGGCGGAGCCGCTCGGGTTCAAGCTGCCTTGGGCATCGCTTCGCGCTCCGCTGGAACTCGGCAACGGCGGCGCCGCCTGGTTCCAGATCACCACCCCGGGAGTGCCCGACGCGGCTCCCGTCGAGGCGGCTACCGCGGCCATCTGGGCTTGGATCGATGAAAACGTCGATGCCGGCACGAAGGTCATCCCGATCGGGTTCTCGCAGGGCGGTCTGATGGCCAGCCAGCTGCTGCGCACCCGTCCGGAGCGCGTAGTTGCCACCACAATCCTCGGCGGATTTGTGCTCGGCGGCGAACAGCCGGCCGATGCCCGGCTCGCCGCTCAGCGTCCGGCAGTGTTCTGGGGCCGCGGCACCGAGGACCGGGTGATCGCCCCGGTGGCGATCGCGCGCACCACCGACTTCCTGCCCCAGCACTCGTCGCTGACCGAGCGCACCTACCCGGGCCTGGCCCACGGGATCAACATCGAGGAACTGGACGACGTGCGCAGCCACGTCACCGAGGCGCTGGCCGCCTTGCCAGCCGCCAAGGGCTGAGCCCGCTGGCGCCTTTCACGATCGGGACCTTCGATTTCGGTGAACCGGCCAGCGGCGCCCAAAGCCAGTTGCCGGAGCGCTACGGCGAATACTCTGAAGAGAAGCTGGATCTGCTGTTGCGGATAGGTGCGGAAGAACCCGGACATCTGGATCGTGAATCCTTTTAAGCTATGAGGCATCCCTTTTTTCTGGCCCGGAGTAGGGCTTGGTGGGCTGTCGCCGGGCCAAGCGCTGAGCTGAATCGGGCCGCTGGCCACGGATGTTCTGCCGGCGGTGCGCGCAGCGCCGAAGCAGTAGCCTTGGCGGGCACGGGTAATCTTGGTTCATGGCCACGGTAGAACGAACGTTGATTGAAATCCGCGAGGCAATCGCGAAACTGCATCGCGCCGCGGCACACGACCAGGATCCGCAGCGCGCCCATGCGGCGCACTGGCTCGATGGACTCTTTGAAAACGTTGAATCCCGTGCGCAATTGCGCGAGGCGGCCAGGCAGGCCCTGGAGCTCTATCGTGGCGGAATGGGATCTTTCCAAGACGTGGGTACCGCGGTCATGGCCGAGGCCGTGGACGGACTGCGCCGTGCGCTTAGCGCAGCCCGCTCGTGGTTGCTGCGGGACTAATCGCGGCTCGTTGAGCCCGCCGGACGAATGCGGCAAATTTACCGGCAGCGCATTGGCGCGACGGCCGAACGCCGCGGCAAACCCCGACAACTCGAAACCGCCTAGGGTCCGGTCCGTTCGGGTCTCCTGTCGGTGGGTGAAGTGCGAATCGGATTGCCAGTTCCGCGCATTTGATGACTGCGCCGCAACGTTGAACGCTCAACACAGAAAATGCAGTCCCAAGGGAAAGCCCGTGGGACTGCATTGGCAGGGTGTGAAAGAGCTTAGGCGGTTACGGCCAAAGCATCGATTTCCACGAGCATAACCTCGTGCGGCAGGTCGACAAACACCGTGGTGCGGCTCGGAAGCTGGCCGCTTGGGACGTTCTCCTTGATGAACTCGCCGTACACCTCGTTCATGGCGGCAAAGTCATCGCGCGTGGTCAGGTAAACACGGAACATGATGACATCCTCTACTGAGGAACCGCCAGCTTCCAAGATGGCCTTGACGTTTTCCAAGGTACGCCGAGTCTGTCCCTTGACATCGCCGGCGGCGATGTATTCGTTGCTCACCGGATCCATTGGGCCTTGGCCGGATACCTGAAACATGCCACCTTTCTTGATTCCTTGGCTGAAGGTATGCGCCGGGGCAGGGGCGTTGTCAGTCCGGACGATTTCCTTATTCATAAGGTTTTCCTTTCGGTTGGGATGAAGCCAAGGTCGGCGGAAATCGCCTCAGCAACGGATTTGATCTCTGGCACTAGGGCCAGCAGCTCTTCCTGGCTCAGCAATACCACCGGTACCGAGCATGAGACGGCGGCCACGACATGGCTGCTAGCGTCCCGGATTGGCACGGCGACGCAGTGCACAAATTCTTCATGCTCTCGGTTGTCGAAAGCGAAGCCCTGTCGTTCGACGGTATCCAAGGCCGTCAGAAAATCTTCGGCGTTGCTTAACGTGTGCTTTGTGTAGCGGTGGTAATTCAGCGACTCGGCAATGTGCTGACGTCGTTCCACGGGCAGCTCCGAGAGCAGCACCTTGGCCACCGCGGTGGCATGCAGCGACGCGGTCAAGCCGATGCGGGAATACATGCGTACCGAGTGCCGGGACTCCAGCTTGTCGATGTACACCACCTCGGGGCCTTCGAAAGCGGCCAGGTGGATGGTCTGTCCCGTTAGCCGGTTTAGTGCGGTCAGATGCGGATGGGCTACCTGAACGATATTTCGCTGTTCCAAGGCGAGTGAGGATAGTTCAAAGAGCTTGGACCCCAATTGGTACTTGCCTTGGTCGTTGCGCACCACGAAGCGGCATTCTTCCAAGGTGTGCAACTGGCGCATGATTGTAGTCTTGTGCACTTGGCTATCGGCCGCGATGTCGTCCAAGCTTTGCGGTTCAGTGGCGATAAGGTTCAGTAGCCCTAGCGCGCGCTTGAGTGTGGCGCTCACGATATTCCTTTACGGTAGATCTGTTCACCGAAAACACTAATGCCTTCAGCTGAAAGGACTGTACCGCTCCACTGGGATTCCTGAAGCTGCAGCAGGTGCGAAATCACCTCTGCCGGGGGGAGATCGCCGCGGTCAGCGCGCACCGTGAGGGTGCAGGCTGCCGCAAGGTGGCCGCGGCGCAAGGCCCGGGGTGTGGTGAGTCCAGCCAGCAGGCCGGAGAGGAAGCCGGCCGCAAAGGAATCTCCTGCCCCGACGGGCTCGATTACATCAACTTGTAAGGAAGGCACTTCAAAGCGTCCTTCCGGGGTCAGCGCGATAGCGCTGGTGGATTCATTTTTCAGTACCAGGATCGAAGGATCTGGTAGCAGCTGGCGAATGAGTTGTTCATCGCTGGTGCCGAAGGCCAGTTCGGCTTCGTCCAGCCCCACCATGACGACATCGGCCTTATTGGCCAACTTCTGCAGCAGCGAGGCATCGCGGCCCTGCCACAGCTGAGACCTCCAATTGACATCGAAGCAGATCCGGGCTTGGCGTGGTGCGGAGCAGAGCTCGAGCATCATCTCAGCACAGGAGTCCGAGAGCGCTGCGGTAATTCCGGAGAGGTGGATCAACTTCACGGCGCGCAGTGCAGTCGCCCGGGACGGGTGGCGGAGGAAGGCGCGATCCATGGCGCTCGCTGCCGAACCGGCGCGGTAGTACAGGACCTTGGCGGGGGATCGATCGTGTGCCGGAGCCTTGACATAGAGCCCCGTGGGACGACGACCGTCAGACTCAACGAGGGAAGTGTCCACGCCCCCGGCGTTTAGTTCTTCGGTGATTCGCGACCCGAAATCATCGGCCCCCACCCGTGATACCCAGGAAACATCCACACCCATGGCTGCCAAGCCGAGTGCCACGTTGGATTCGGCCCCGCCCATGGACAAAGCCATCTCGTGGGCGTGATGCAAGGCTGAGCCGTTGGCCGGAGTCACCATCGCCATGGTTTCTCCGAGGCAAATCACATCGCTCATGCGCTACTTCCTTATGGGTTGAGGGTTTATCGGTGATCGACGCCGGGTGGTGAGTCAAGTCTCGATAAAGCATTGACGGGATCACGGGATCAATGCTAAACATATCCAGGCAACATTTGCAATCATGATTGCGATATACGCAATGAAGGGGTTTTAGTAATGGTTTCATCCAGCAACGAGCAGATCGACGTCCAGCACGTCGCTGAGCTGTCCGCGGAAACCCTCGATTGGCGGCATCAGGCGATCCCGGCGGCTTTCCACGGCCGTACCGTCGACGAATTCCTGGCTGCGGAGCCACATCTGGGCAACCTGCAGACCCCGGTGCTGACCCTCGACGAGGCGGCCATGGCGCATAACCTCCAGTTGCTGGCCAGCTGGTGCAAACGGCACTCGGTGCTGTTGGCACCCCATGGCAAAACCACCATGGCCCCGGCACTGTGGAAACGCCAGCTCGAGTTGGGCGCCTGGGGCTTGACCTTGGCCAATGCCCACCAATTGCGCACCGCCCGAGCCTTCGGCGTGCAGCGGATCATGATCGCAAATTCAGTCACCGATCCACAGGCCATCGCGTATCTAGCGGCCGAAACCGCCAAGGGCGCGCAGATCATTTCCTGGGTCGACTCGGTGCGGACGGTCCGGCTGCTGGAGCGTGAATTGGCCACAACGCCGCAGATTGTCCTTCCAGTAATCGTCGAGCTCGGCGCCCTGAATGGACGCACCGGCGCACGTGCCAACACCGAAGCGCTGGAGATCGCACGATCCGTTGCCGCCTCGCCGCAATTGGCGTTGGCTGGCGTAGGCGGCTACGAAGGCTCACTGGCGCATACCACCGACGAAGTAGCACTCGGTGCCGTGCGTGGTTACCTGCGCCGAGTCGGAGAATTGCACCGATCCGCGCTGGATGAAAAGCTCTACGGCACGGACGAGGTGATCATCACCGCCGGCGGCAGTGCCTATTTCGACGAGGTTGCCTCCGAATTGTCCGAACTGAGCCAAGAAGCTACCGATCAGGTCCCCGCGGTGCAGGTGGTGCTGCGATCGGGTGCCTATGTGATTCACGACGACGGCTTCTACCGGATGATCTCCCCATTGGGGCGACAGGATCCAGAAGCTCCCGAAGCCCTGCGTTCGGCCATGCATGCCTGGGTCCGAGTGGTGTCCCAGCCTGAGCCGGGCCTTGCCATCCTGGACGCCGGTAAGCGTGACCTTCCCTTTGACGAGGGATTGCCCGTGCCACAGGCAGTCGGCACCGGGTTAGGCAGAGAGATGACAGCACTGGAATCGGCGGCAATCACTGCGGTCAACGACCAGCATGCTTTCCTCAGCTTTGACCCGTCGCTGAAGATCAACCCCGGGGATGTAGTCCGTCTGGGACTCTCCCACCCGTGTACGGCACTGGATAAATGGACCCTGCTGCCGGTGCTCGATACGGCTGCCAACAGCAACCCGCGCATCGTTGATGCCGTGCGCACCTTTTTCTAAGGAACATCAATGAGCGAACCGACACTTTTCAGCAATGCCACGATCGTGGACGGCACCGGGGCACCGCGCTACCGTGCCGACGTCCTGATCTCCGAAGGCATCATCAAACGCATTGCCTCGGCCGGCGCCCTGGCGGCTTCCGCGGAAATACGCCAAGTAGACGCCGAATCGCTGGTGCTTAGCCCCGGATTTATCGACATGCACGCGCACTCGGACCTCTACCTGTTGACCGCCCCGGAGCATCTGCCCAAGATTACCCAGGGAGTGACCACCGAGGTGCTTGGCCAAGACGGGATCTCCTATGCGCCGGTCAATGACGAGATCCTTCCGCAGATCCGCGAAAAGATTGCCGGATGGAACGGTAACCCGCAGGATTTCGATTTCTCCTGGCGCAGCGTAGCCCAATACCTCGATCGGCTGGATGCCGAAGACGCGCAAGGCCAGCGCATCGCCACCAACGCCGCCTATCTGATCCCCCAGGGCACCGTGCGCGCGTTGGTTATGGGATTCGGGGACCAGCGCGCCGACGGCGCTCAGATCACCGCCATGCGACAGGTCATTGCCGAAGGCATGGAGCAAGGGGCGGTGGGTCTTTCCAGCGGCCTGACCTATACACCGGGCATGTATGCGAGCACCGCCGAGCTCGGAGAACTGTGCGCCGAGGTAGCCGCACACGGCGGATTCTACGCCCCGCACCACCGCTCCTACGGAAAGGGTGCGCTGGATGCCTATGCGGAGATGATCGAGCTTTCGCGATCCTCCGGATGCGCACTTCACTTGGCACACGCCACGATGAATTTCGCAGAAAATAAGGGTAAGGCGCCAGCCTTGCTCGAACTCATCGACCAGGCCTTGTCCGAAGGGGCAGATATCAGCCTCGACACCTATCCTTATCTGCCAGGCTCCACCACGCTCTCCGCAGTTCTGCCCAGCTGGTCCTCGGCCGGCTCCGTGGATGACACCCTAGCGCGTCTAGCAGATCCGCAAGACCGGGCCCGCATCCGCCAGGCCTTGGAAGTCACCGGATCAGATGGCTGCCACGGAGTCGTGGCCGAGTGGGAGACCCTGGAAATTTCATCGGTGCAGAACCCAGCGCTTGCCGAGTATGTGGGGCGAACTATCCAGGACATCGCCGCCACAGAACGCCGCGAACCCTTCGAGGTCTTTTGCACGATCCTCACCGAGGATCGGCTGGGGGCAGGCATCCTGCAGCATGTGGGCCACGAGGAGAACGTGCGAGCCATTATGACCCACCGCGTGCACACCGGCGGATCGGACGGGTTGCTGCACGGCGCCAAGCCGCATCCGCGGGCCTGGGGCACCTTCCCGCAGTACCTTGGACGATACTGCCGCGAACTCGGGGTGATGTCGCTGGAGGAAACCGTGCACCACCTCACCGGGCGGCCAGCGCAGCGGCTGAAGCTGGTAAAACGTGGCGAGATCCGCGAAGGCTACGCGGCGGACTTGGTGCTTTTTGACCCGCAGACCGTTGCTGCTGGATCGACTTTTGACAATCCTAAGCAACCCGCCATTGGCATCCAGGCCGTCTATGTCAACGGTGTGGCCGCACTACGCGACGGCCGGCCCACCGGAGCACGGGCCGGACGCGCCCTGCGTCGCACTACAGAAGGAACGCAAGCGTTATGACAACTACTTTGAACCAGCTGCTAGCAGCAGACAAGACCCTTGCAGTGGTGCGCGCGGAGCGCATCTTGGACGCTGCGGAACTAGCGGGGGCACTGGCTCGCGGAGGAATCCGCACCATGGAATTGACGTTCACCACCCCGAATGTACTGGAGCACATCCGCCGTGTGGCAGATACCGCACAGGAGCACGGGGTCATGATTGGCGTGGGAACGGTGCTCAGCGCCGCACAGGCAGAGGCCGCGTTGGATGCCGGGGCCCAGTTCCTGGTCACCCCGGGGCTACGCACCGAGGTTGCCGCGGTAGCCCGAGAACGCCAAGTGCCCTTCAGCCTTGGAGCGCTCACTCCCACCGAAGTTGCCCAGGCTGTTGATCTAGGTAGCGAAATCGTGAAGATTTTCCCAGCTCGTCATGTGGGGCCGGGATATCTCAAGGATCTGCTGGGTCCCTTCCCAGAGTTGAAATTGCTGCCATCTGGCGGCATCAACGAGCAGAATGCGGCGGATTTCTTAGCCGCCGGGGCGCTAGCGGTATGCTGCGGAACCTCCGTCGTGCATCCAACGTTAGTAGCCGAAGGCGCATGGGAGCAGATCACCCAACGCGCACAAAAATTTACCTCTTCACTCGGATAATTAATAGCTTAGAAACGAGGTGGCACCGTGGCCACATTCCTTGAATGGCTCAGACACGATACACTTGGCCTGCTGTTGCTGGCCGCTGCTGGCATCGCCCTGCTGCTAACCCTGATCATCAAGTCCAAAATTGAACCTTTTATTGCCCTGGTGGCTACCGGTGTGCTCGTCGCCCTTGTCGGCGGAGTCTCCCTGACAGATCTAGTCGGAACCCCGGTCAAAGCCTCAGACGCCTTGATCGAAAAGGGCTTCGCCGGCATTCTGGGCCACATCACCCTGATTATCGGTCTGGGTACCGTGTTGGGCGCCATCCTTGAACACTCTGGCGGCGCGCAAGTTCTGCTGGACAGGCTGATCAAGGTTTTCGGCGAGAAGGGGACGCCTGTGGCCATGGGCGTTACCGGTTTCCTATTGGGTATTCCGGTATTTTTCGACATCGGTATTTTCGTCTTGGCGCCATTGGTCTACGTTGCCGCGGTTCGCGGGGGACGTTCGCTCGCGCTGTACGCCTTGCCGCTTCTGGCAGGCTTGTCCGTGACGCATGCCTTCCTGCCGCCGCATCCGGGTCCGGTGGCAGCCGCCGGGTTCTTTGGCGTCTCCCTAGGCTGGATCATTGTTATGGGGCTGGCTTGTGGTATCCCGGCATGGTTTGCTTCAGGCATCATGTGGGGACGCTGGATCGGTGCTCGCGTGCATGTTGAGGTGCCAGGTGAGCACGTGCGCAATACCAAGGAAGGATCTCAGCTGCAGGCACCTGGAATTGGCAGTGTTTCCTTAGCCATTGGCCTGCCGATGGTGCTAATCCTGTGCGCAACCCTCGGCAATGTTCTACTGCCGGAAGGGTGGCTGAAAGACCTGCTGATCTTCACCGGAAATCCAGCTATCGCACTGACAATCGCGGTGTTGCTAGCCATGTGGATTCTTGGTACCCGGCGGGGGATGACCCGTGCGGAACTTTCAAAGGTCACCGGCGAGTCGCTGCGCCCGGTAGGCATGATCCTGCTCGTGGTGGGTGCTGGCGCGTTCTTCGGTGCGGTATTGGCCGCCACTGGCGTGGGGCAAGCCGTAGCCGGTTCGCTGTCACAAGCAGGCCTACCGCTGATATTGTCGGCCTACGTAATTTCCTGCGGTATGCGCATCGCGCAGGGTTCTGCCACCGTGGCTATCGTGACAACGAGCGGCATCCTTGCCCCGACTATGGCATCCGGTGATTTCAGCCAACCCCAGCTGGCGCTGATCGTCATTGCGATTTCTTCCGGTTCCATCATTGCCAGCCATGTCAACGACGGTGGCTTCTGGATTATTGCCAAGTACTTCAACATGTCGGTCAAGGACACTTTGAAAACCTGGACGGTGCTGGAGACAGTTCTGTCGGTGGTTGGTTTCGCCGTGGCCGCGACACTATTTGCGATCGTGTCTTAGCTAGGGAAGCGGACTTTGATTTGCCCCGGAGCCATGAGGGTTCCGGGGCAAATTTTATGTGTAGCTTCAAACCATGAATTACGACGGGGTGACGTCGACGTACCAGTGTTCTACCAACTCCGGCGCATGATCACCGGTTGGACCAGTGGATGCCTCCGGAACTTCGAAGAGCCCTTCGCCGGAGGCCCGTCCAAGAATCAAATTTCCGCAACCGTGCTAGGCATCGGGTGCTGAGCCGAACCTAAGATGTGGCCAATTCGCCTAAGGCAACTGCACTGCTGCAGCAGCTAGGCGATCCGGTTGAAACGCGGCCCGCGATAGCCCTCGCGCTCTACCACTTCCTCGAACATTGACAGCGGTCGGGCCCAAAAGCTGTAGTCATCGTAGAGCTTGCGATAGAACACCAGCGGTTCCTCGGTTTCACTGTGCCTGCCCACGGCCAGCACCTCGTAGCGCTGCCCCTTAAAATGTTCGTAAATGCCGGCTTCAACGCTCAACGGGTGGCCTTTCCTGCCAGAAGGTGCAAATTAGCGCGGACCATGTTCGCGAGCACCGCTGCGCTGGTCCAAGAGGTGATTCAAAATAGGGTCCAGCACGGCCAGACCATCGGCCACGCCACCGGTGGATCCGGGCAGGGTCAGCACAAAACTGTTCCCGGCGAATCCGGCGACGCCACGGGTCATGATCGCCATCGGGGTCATCGCTTCGCCGCGCCGGCGGATGGCCTCGATGATCCCGGGTAGCTGCACATCCAGCAGCGGGGCAACCATCTCAGGTGACTGATCATCCGGGGAAACTCCGGTTCCTCCGGTGACCACCACCACGCGGGCTCCGGCGGCAAGCTGCTCTTCCACGGCAACGCGCACCGGCAGCCCATCGGCGGCCACCAGCGGCTGGGCGGCAGCAAAGCCGCGTTCGACGAGCCACCGGGCAATGACCGGGCCCGTCTTGTCCGTGGCGGTTCCGGCCGCGCAGCTGGTCGAGGCAACAACGACCGCGGCTCGGTCACCGGGGACTTTACCGCTCATTGTCACGAGTCCAGTCCCCGCTCTTTCCGCCGGACTTGGACAGCACCTTGATGCCGGTGACTTCGGCGTGCTTGTCTACCGCCTTGGTCATGTCATACAGGGTCAAGGCCGCGACGCTGGCAGCGGTTAGTGCTTCCATTTCCACCCCGGTGACCCCCTTGGTGGTGACCTGTGCGGTGATGCGCACGGTGTCTGCCTCGGCCGTAAAGTCCACCGATACCTTGGAGATCGGCAACGGGTGGCACAGCGGCACCAGTTCCCAGGTGCGCTTAGCCGCCATGATGCCTGCCACGCGGGCGGTGCCCAGCGCCTCGCCTTTGGGCAGGTTCCCGCTCATCAGCTGCTCGATGACATCGGGGCGGGTAACGAACAGCGCCTCGGCCGTGGCCACCCGCTTGGTGACGGTCTTGTCGCTGACATCCACCATGTGGGACGTGCCATCGGCGCGCAGGTGGGTGAGGCGTTGGTTCTCAGACATTAAAGCTCCAGGTTTCAATTTCTGCGCCGGCGGGCAAATGGGTCAGCCCCACCGGTAGATGGACTAGCGCATCGGCTCGGGCAAGATCATGGATCAGGTGCGAGCCCGGAGCGAGCACGGTGACCTGCCCATCTGCCAGCATCGCGCGGCGCACCTGATGTTTGGACTCGGGGGAGCTGACCTCATGGGCAAGCACTCCGCGCGTTGCCCGCGGCTGTGGAAGTGCTGCGAAGGCGCGCAGCAACGGGGCGAGGAAGAGCTCGGCGGAAAGCAGCGCGCTGACCGGGTTCCCGGGGAAGCAGAGTACCGGGGTACGCGAACCATCTGGGTTTTCCAAGCTCGCATGTCCCTGGGGCCCACCGGGTTGCATCGCCACATGGTGGAAGTCGCCGCCCAGGGGTTCGAGCACCTGGCGAACTACTTCGAATGCCCCGGCACTGATCCCGCCAACGGTGAGCAGCAAGTCAGCCTGCGCGGCATGCTTCAAGAGATGTTCTGAGAAAGCCTGCGGATCATCGGGCAAACGTGCCACCGAGACCTCGGCACCGTAGTCCCGCAAGAGGGCGGCGAGCATCGGGCTATTGGCATCCGGGATGCGAGCCGCCGCGACCTCGGAACCGGGGGCGGCCAGCTCGTCGCCGGTGGTGCACAGCAGCACCTGTGGCCGAGCTTGCACCGGAACTTGATGCACGCCGCTGGCCGCCAGCGCGCCTATCAAGGTGGGGGTCAGCAACTCGCCGGCCTCGGCCACGACCGCGCCGCCGGCCAGTTGTTCGCCGGCCTCGCGGATGAAACGCCCCGCGCCGCTCGGCCGTGTAAAGGTGGCCGTGCCGCACGGCGTGCCGGCTCCTGCCCGAACCAGCACAGGGAAAGCTGCTGAAACCGTCTCCTCGATGGGAACCACGGTATCTGCCCCGTAGGGGATGGGAGCGCCGGTCATCACCGGGATGACGGTACCGGGTTCAAGCTTCAATCGCGGGTCGCCGGCCGCGGCGGTGAAACCGAGCGGGAAGGTCAACGGGGATTGACTACTGGCCGCGGCGAGCTGCTGCGAGTGAAGGGCGTAGCCGTCCATCTGCGAATTGGTAAAGGCGGGGATCGGCAGCACGGCGGTGATTCGCGCGGCGGTGACCCGACCGGCGAGCGCAGGGTGGCCAATGCTCAATAGTTCCGGCGCTTCGCCGTGAAGGCGCTGCAGCATTGGCACCAGCAGATCACGCACATGGATGCGGTGGGATTCGAGAGTACAACTCATGAAGGGTGATTACCCGCCGGCGAACGGTGGAAGCACATCAACGGTCAGCGGTTTGCTGTCTGCTTCATCCCCGGCGGTGCGCAGCGCACCGGTATCGCGGCGGACCGTGCCGTTGACCAAGAAACTTCCGGAGTTGAGTACTTTTGCCATCTCTTGGCCGTACTTTTCCTGGAGTTCGGCGCGTAATTCCGCGAGCGTTGTTACGGTTGGCCAATGCTCCTCTTCGGCGCCGGCGGCCTGGGCGGCGGCGGCGAAGTAACGGATCAAGATCGAGGTCATATCTCCATGCTATCTTGTGCGTAGCGGGCAGGTAAGACGATTAACACGTAGGATCCCAGTATGAATCAAAGCGTATCTCCGGGTGGTGCCACGCCTCCTGCCGCGGTGCAGGTGGGCGCGGAACTCAACGACGAACAGCGCGCTCGTGCCCAGCGGCAGCTCTCATTGCCCGGCTTCGGTTTCGAGTCCCAACGCAGGCTTGCCCACGCGCGGGTTTTGGTCATCGGCGCCGGTGGACTGGGGTGCGCGAGCGTGCCGTATCTGGTCGGCGCCGGGGTGGGGACCATCGGGCTGGTGGATGACGATGTGGTCGAGCTTTCGAATCTGCATCGGCAGGTTGCGCACACCACGGCGAACCTCGGTGTCGCTAAGACCTCCTCTTTGGCGCAGGCGGCCAAGGCGCTGGACCCGAGCATTACGGTTGTTGAACACAACCTGCGGTTGACCGCCGAGAACGCCTTGGAGATCTTTGCCGGCTACGACCTGGTAGTTGATGGGAGCGATAATTTTCCTACCCGCTACCTGGTTAATGATGCGGCTCAGATCAGCGGGATTCCGTTGATCTGGGGATCCATCCTCGCCCATCATGGGCAGGTCAGCGTGGCTTGGCATGCGTACGGCCCGGGCTACCGGGATCTGTTCCCGAGTCCGCCGGAGCCGGGCACCGTGGTGAACTGTGCCGTCGGCGGGGTGCTGCCGGGGCTATGCGGAACGGTTGGTTCCTTGCTGGCCACCGAAACGTTGAAGGTGATTACCGGACTGGGGGACCTGCTCATTGGCCGGGTGCTGATCTATGACGCGCTCGCCGGCCGCACCAGGGAAATCGCCTACGGCCGTGACCCGCAAGGAAAACCGGTGAGCGAATTGATCGACTACGAACTATTCTGTGCCGGAGCGGAACCGCAACCCGAGGCGATCTCGGCCTCCGAACTTGCGGGAATGATGCGTTCCGGTGATGCCCCGCGTCTGCTTGACGTGCGGACCCTGGCAGAACGCGAACAGCTGCGCATCGCCGGATCCCAGTTTGTGCCGTTGGATGAGCTTGAAGCGGCTTCCCAAGCGGAGCAAGCATTGGTCCTGCCCGGTAGCGGCGAGCTGATTGTCTATTGCGCCCGTGACCCCCGATCCATCCGTGCCGCACAGCTATTAGCCAAGCGCGGGGTGCCGGTGCGCTACCTTTCAGGTGGTATTCACGAGTTCGCCCCGCTTGCCCCGGAATTCACCGCGACAGATGCCGCGGAGGCATCAACAGACAGCTTGAAGGAGAACTCATGACCGAGTTGAACAATTCACTAGCCCGCATCAGCACTGAGGCCATCGATGAGTCCGCGGTTCGAGCGGCGGTGGACGGTCCGGACGCCGGAGCGGTGGTGATGTTCCATGGCATCGTACGCAACCATGACGGCGGCGAAAAGGTCCTGGGACTGGACTACTCAAGCCACCCGCAGGCCGAAGAGTTTCTGGCCAAGATCCTGGCCGAAGAGCAGGAACGCTCCGGGGTGCGTATGGCGGCGGTGCACCGCGTGGGGGAACTGAAAATTGGCGACGCCGCCTTGGTCGCGGCGTCCGCCGCCGCGCACCGTGGTGAGGCCTTCGCCGCCATCGAGGCTTTGGTTGAGCGCATCAAGCACGAGGTGCCGATCTGGAAGCGTCAGCATTTCGAAGCGGGAACCAGTCAATGGGTGGGTCTCTAAGCACGGAGACATCAGCCACCGGTTTCAGTCTTCTCGGCGCGGCTGAGGTGGCAGCAAAGCTAGATCTGCCGCCAACCACGAGGGATATTCTCTTAGACCGGTGGTTTTCTGGCTTGGCGCACAGCGACAACAACCCACAAGGAAGCAAGCGCCAGCATCGCACCGCCTGGCCAAACCGTGCCGGTCGCCAACTGCCAAACACCCACGAGCAGGAAAAGCGCCGCGAGCACCGAGGCAGTTGTGGGTGAAACCGTGGATTTCTTCATGTCGCCAATTTCCGCTAAGTCCTAGATCCAGAGAGCTTCGAAAACGCCTGATTTTGCCACTCCCAGCAAACCGCCAGCGGCAGCAGCCAGTCACATGATATCTCTAGCTGCGGCGCATTTCCGTGTCCGGGTCAGCCACCGCCGCGGGTGTCGGCGCGGCCCGGCAATACGGGGTTTCCGCCATCGAGCCAGAGCCTGAAAACATATGCGCCAGCTCGCCGCACAGTGATAACCGTTCGAGAGTTGTAATTTGTACGGCACCGCCGGCGAGATGGCCGCACCTCGGCTTAGCGCCACGCGGCCGCAGGCCGTGCCGGCATCCTCGGACGAGCAACTGTGATGGATCGTGAAGTCGGCGCGGAAATAACTCGTGACGCGCGCGACATCGGCGGTAGCATGGCAAAGTACCGTTTTTGAAGGAGCCGAGCATGCAACTACGCCCAACGCTGGCGTTAGCCGGACTTCTTGTTCTGGCATTAAGCTCATGCGCAGCTAATGGCGGGATGGAAAACGCCGCACAGCCGCAGACCCAAATCAACATTTCGGCAGCAACCTCATTGCATGAGCCCTTCGAACAGTTGGCTCAGGAATTCCGGGAGCAGCACCCCGAAATTCTGCTCTCCGACATTAGCTACGACGGCTCCTCAACGCTTGCGACGCAGATCCTCGCCGGAGCGCCAACAGATGTTTTTGCCTCCGCAGATGAACCCAACATGGACGCGGTCCAAGAAGCCGGCTTGGCGACCACCGCGAGCATCTTCGCTACCAACACGCTGGTGATTGCCGTTCCCCATGGGAACCCGGGCAATATCAATGAGCTGGCGGACCTGGCAAAAGCCACCACGGTGCTCTGCGCTCCCGAAGTGCCTTGTGGCTCCGCGGCCAAGAAATTGCTAGATCTTGCCGGCGTGCAGGTTGAAGCTGCAAGCCTGGAACAGAACGTAGGCACCGTACTGGTCAAGGTTGCCACCGGGGAAGCTGACGCGGGGCTGGTATACCGCACGGAAATTGCCAATGAGCCGACCGTGGAAAGCATTATTCCTCCCGACGCTCACAAGGTCGTCAACTCGTATCCCATCTCGGTAGTCGACAATGCCAGCGATGACGAACAGGAAGTTGCCAAGCGCGAGGCTGCCGAAGTGTTCGTGGACTATGTCCTGAGCGAGCATGGACAACAGGTGATGAGCGAATACGGCTTCGGAAGCCCGTCGACCTCCGCACAGCTGAAGACCGAGCAGAAATGACCGCCCAAGTAGATGTCGGCACCCGGGCGCCGAGCCTGGTATTGCTGCCCGCCGTATTGGCTGTGGCCTTGCTCGTATTGCCCCTGATGGCATTGCTGACGCAGGCCTCCTGGAGCACCTTGTGGGCGGATGTGACCAGCCCCCAGGCCTTGCAGGCCCTTGGCCTGTCGCTGCGCACCGGGCTGCTGGCTACGGTGCTGTGCACGCTGCTCGGAGTGCCACTGGCACTGCTCATTGCCCGCAGCTCCCCGCACGTTGCGCAGGTTCTCCGTGCTTTGGTGGCGGTGCCCCTAGTGCTCCCGCCTATGGTCGGCGGAGTCGCGCTGCTGTTGCTCTTCGGCCGGACTAGCGGCATTGGACAGCTGCTGGAACAGCTCTGGGGGTTCACCCTCCCGTTTTCCACCGCCGCGGTGGTGATGGCGCAAATGTTTGTCGCACTGCCTTTTCTGGTGCTCACCGTCGAAGGGACCCTGCGTACCAGCGGCGCAGCCTATGAGCAGACCGCGGCCACGCTTGGTGCCGGACGCTGGATGGTGCTGACCCGAATCAGCCTGCCCTTGGCCGCACCGGGGTTGCTCGCCGGGATGATCCTCTGCTTCGCCAGGGCTCTGGGCGAGTTTGGGGCTACCGCGCTTTTCGCAGGCAATGCGCCGGGACGCACCCAGACCATGCCACTGGCAATCTATACGGCTTTTAATGGGGCAGGCGCCGGACGAGAATCAGCCGTGGCGCTTTCGTTGTTGTTGCTCGCGGCCGCGGTACTGGTCCTGGTTTGCCTGCGGGCGTGGCGTCCGGGGGCGTTGAAATGACCACCGGGCTTCGGGCAGCAATCCGTGTGGCGCGACCAAGCTTCGAAATCGACGTGCAACTGGATCTTGAACCCCGGAAGACCCTCGCGTTGATGGGCCCCAACGGAGCTGGCAAGTCCACGATTGTGCATGCAATAGCTGGAATTCAGCACCTTACAGCCGGGCAGATTTCCCTGAACGGTACGGTGCTCTCCGGTCCCGGTGTGCACCTGCCGCCACACCGCCGAGCGATCGGACTGCTCGGGCAGCAGCCCAGGCTCTTCCCGCATTTTGACGCCGCGGAGAATATCGCCTTCGCTGCCCGCGCGGCTGGCCTAAGCAAACGTGCCGCCCAGCAGGTGGCGCACGACTGGCTTGAACGCTTGGGGCTCATGGCATTCGCGACGCAACGACCCGCCGCGCTTTCCGGTGGGCAGCAGCAGCGTGTCGCGCTGGCTCGTGCCTTGGCCGCAGGACCGAAATTGCTGCTGGTTGATGAGCCGTTCTCCGCACTTGATGTCCAAGCGGCGGTGGAGATGCGCGAGCTGGTCCGTGAAGAACTCTCCCGCACCGGAACCACTGCGGTTGTCGTCTCGCATTCGGGGGCGGATGCGCTGGCCCTGGCAGAGCGATTATTGGTAATCGAACGCGGTGTGGTCGTTCAACAGGGGCATACGCGGCAAGTGCTTGCGGAACCCGCTACGGAGTTTGTGCGGGCCGTGGCCAATAGCGTTCCGGCGGGCTACGAGAGCGAACCGGAGAAGAGATGTTCTCCTTAGTCATGAAGCCAATGATTGCTTCGTCTGGCACCTTTCGAATATTTCTTGTTTCCGGGACTCAACAACTTTTGAAGGCAATGAAGGATGAGGAGCGATGGGGATAAGCCCTGCAGAACATCTGGCGTGGATTCTTGACCGAGTCACTCCGGTAGCCACCAGCACGGTTGGCCTAGCCGAGGCGCGCGGAACGGTGCTTGCCGAGGATGTGTTCGCCGCTCACCCGCTGCCGCTGTGGGAGAACTCGGCCATGGACGGCTACGCGGTGCGCAGCTACGATACGTCGAACGCTAGCGAGCAGCAGCCGATAGCGTTGAGCGTTGTGGGCGAAGTAGCCGCGGGAAGTTCCTGGGATGCGCCGCTGGAGCCGGGCCAGGCGGTGCGCATTATGACCGGTGCTCCCATCCCCACCCGCGCCGACGCGGTAGTGCGCGTCGAATCGACCATTGGCGATCAAGGCGAGAGCACCTGGGCCGAAGACCTCGTGCGCGTATTCAAACCGGTTCAACCCGGCCAAGAGATCCGCGCCCGGGGAGAAGACCTGGCCCGAGGCGCATTGGTGGCCCGCGCCGGAGACCAGCTGACCGCGGTGCGCCTCTCGGCATTGGCCGCGGCCGGAATAGCCAAGGTGCTGGTTCGGCGAGCGCCGCGTGTTGCGGTGCTGGTCACCGGTGCCGAACTGCGGCCCCTCGGTGCTCAGCTGACTCGCGGTCAGATCCCGGAATCAAACTCCTTGCTCATTGGCGGGCTGCTGGCCGAGGCGGGCATCATCGAGGTCAGTGTGCAGCATTGCCCAGATGAGGTAGCCGAGGTGAGCGAAAGGCTGGCCGAACTGGGTTCGAGCTACGACGTCATCGTGAGCACCGGCGGGGTGGGCCCGGGCACACGGGACGTGATGCGGTTGGCGCTGGCAGATGAGGCAGAAGTTCGTGCCGTGAGGTTGGATGCCCGTCCCGGGCAGCCGCAATGCACCGGGCGTTTGGCCGCCGGCGCGTTTGTCTTCGCGCTGCCGGGCAATCCGGTCAGCGCGGCGGTCGGCTTTGAACTGTTCGTAATCCCGGCGCTGCGTGCCATGCAGGGCCACGGGACATCCGAGCGTCCGAGATTGACCGCTACCGCCGGGATTGGATGGCGTGGATTCACCGGGAAGCTGCAAGTGCTCCCGGTTGAATTTGAATACGGGCAGTCTTTGCGCTGCTATCCGGTGGTGCACTCCAAGCGGGTGTCGCATTCCGTCGGTGGTTTCGGCACGGCCCAAGGGTACGCCTTGGTCGAACCTGAACGCGGGGACATCGCCGAAGGCGACAGCGTGCAAGTAATCCGGATGCTTCCATGATGGCCGCCGACGCTTTGATTCTTGCCGGTGGCCGTGGGTCCCGGCTCGGTGGCCTGGATAAGGCCGGACTGCTCCTTGGCGGGCAGCGGCTGGTGGATCGCGTGGTGCGCGCTTGCCGGGAAGCGGTCAATGGCCAGGTGATCGTTGTGGGTCCCGAATCCGCTGGAACCCAAGCGGACGTGGTGCTGCGCGAAGAACCGGAATTCGCCGGACCGTTAGCCGCGGTTGCGGTGGGGCTTCGTGCGGTGACGGCTGACTGGGTAGTGGTTCTGTCTTGCGACCTGGAATATCCGGCCGCGGTCTGCGAGGCGCTTTCCGCGGCCATCGATGCTTCTGGGACGGATGGCGTGGTGCTGGTAGACGACAACGAGCGGACCCAGTGGCTTGCGGGTTGCTACCGCACCGAGCCGTTGCGCGAAGCCTGCGAGGCGCTGGGCGATGGCGTCGTCAATGCACCGGTCAGGCGGGCCTTCAACAACCTTCGGCTGAGCAGGGCCAATATTTCGGTGGAGAAATCGGCGGATATTGATACCCCCGAAGCCCTGGAAGAAGCCCGCCTGCGGCAAAAGGATTCAAGTCAATCGACGAAGCCAATTAAGTCTTAGCGAGCAAAGGAAAATAATCATGGCACAGCATCTCCCACCCGAGGCACTCATTCCGTGGCTGGAGGCCGCGGCCGAGGAACTCGGCTTGGACGCCAACGAGGTATCTATAGGCACGCTGCTCGACGTGGCCAAGCACGTTGCCCACGACGTCGCAAGGCCAGCGGCCCCATTGAGCACCTTCCTCTTGGGCTTGGCTCTTGGCCGCGCGGAACCGGGCACCGAGCTGTCGGCGCTCGCCGAGAAGCTCAACGCACGGGCCGCGCGCTGGGCGGCCGAGCAGGAGTAATCCCGCGTTGCTGGCGTTCCATCACGTGCCTCAGCGCAACGCGTTGTAGCCACCCAATGGCAAGGTAGGCATCACCGGCTTCAGCGGGCTAAGCATTGCCGTGTACCGCCTCCGGGCGCACAATCGGGAGATGACTAAATATCTGATCTCGTTTCCGAGCCGGGCCATGGTGGTTGCGGACGAAGAGTTGCCGCGTGTCGCCGCCGATGCCCGTGCGGTGATTTCCGAGGCCAAAGCGGCAGGCGTCTATGTCTTCGGTGGTGGCATCGAGGAACGCGTCGATCCGGTACTGGTATCGGCAGATGGTTCGGTGAGTGACGAAATCTATTCGGGCTCGGAGCTCAAAGGCGGATTTACCGTGCTGGAGGTGCCCGCCCGCGCGGAAGCGCTGGGTTGGGCTCGAAAGATCGCGGTGGCCTGCCGGTGTGCGCAAGAGCTGCGCGAATTCGCCTATGACTCGGCGAGCTAGCCCCGCACCACTGTAGACTCGTGACTTATGGCAATCGGCGCGACAATACAAACTTTCGAAGTCCAACTGGCTGATGTGGATCGCGGTGTTTACGAAGATCTCTCATTGCGTGTGGCACAGCAAGCCTCGGAGACCGACGCCTATCTGGTGACCCGGGTTCTAGCCTACTGCCTCGAAGCGGAGGAAGGCATTGCATTTTCTGCCGGAGGGGTATCCACAGGGGAGGAACCGGCGGTGCTGGTCAAGGACCTCACCGGAAGCATCTTGGCCTGGATTGAGGTAGGCGCCCCGGATGCCCAGCGTCTTCACCAAGGCAGCAAACGCGCGGAGCGTGCCGCCGTGTACACGCACCGCGAACCGGCGAAGCTATTGGCCTCGTGGAAGGGCAAGACCATCTACCAAGCCGATGAAATTGTTGTCCGTTCCTTTGACCCGGGTTTCATCGATTTGGCGGCCAAGGCCCTCACCAGACGCAACACCATGTCGGTTTCGGTGACCGAGGGGCAGATCTATCTCGAACTCAACGGCAGCAATTTTGAGACGCAAATTCACGAGCATCACATCGAGTAGCGACCGCAGAAGGTAAAGCACGCCTCCAGCGTAAATATCATTCTTGACCGAATGAATTGGCCTGCAAAGGCATCCGGCATGGCAATCGAACTCCAGCCCAATCCAAAGACCGATTGCCTCCGTTTTATAGAATATTAGCCCGCGGATTCAAGAGGAAGAGGCTATGGCCGTGCGACCTCGATCGCTATATCGCGGGCCCCTCATCTACCATATCTTTGACTCTGGTTTTCCTTTTTTACGCCCCGGACCCCGGGGCGAGGTTTGCCGACCATGAGTCCAGCAGTGAGCGCAGTTGCTCCGGCTGCACATCGCTGACCTTCGCCTCGCTCATCGCAAGCCCGAAGGCAGCCCAAGGCAAGTTGGCGTTCTCGGTGCGCACCATGGCGCTGTGTTCATCGAGCGGCCGGATCTCGAACCACCGGCCGATGCGCGGTGCTAGCTCCCCGGCGCTGGCATGCACCCGCGCGCTGATCTGTTGCTGTCCGGATCCGCGCAGGCCTTCGCGGACAAACTGGGCTGCATCGCCGCCGGGAATCTCCCGCGGCGCAAAGCGCAGTGCCCGCGCCACGGCGTTCTCGGCTCGATCCACCCGAAAGCTGCGCCAATCCGCGCGATCCAGGTCATAGGCCACCAGATAGTAGCGGTTGCCCACATTGACCAGTTTGGCCGGTTCCACCCGCCTTGAACTGGCGATTCCCTTAGCGTCGCGGTAGTCGAAGGCCACCCGTTCGCGGTCGCGGCATCCCTGGGCGAACACCACCAGCACCTGGGGGTCCACCGGTTCTGGAACAGAGTGCTGCGAGTTCAGTGGGACGGTGCTGGCAGCCAATGCCTGGGCCCGCTGCCGTAACCTGGCCGGCAGCACCGGGACGACCTTGGACAGGGCGCGCAATGCGGCTTCGGCTAACGCGGAAGAACCGCCATGCACCGTAGATTGCAGGCCAATGACTAACGCCACGGCTTCCTCATCGTCGAGGACCAACGGGGGCAGGGCAGCGCCGGAAGCCAGCTGGTAGCCGCCACCCACCCCGCGGTCAGCCTGCACCGGGTAGCCGAGGTCGCGCAGCCGGTCGATATCCCGGCGCACGGTGCGCAAACTGACTTCCAGCCGCTCGGCCAACTCGTCGCCGGACCAGTAGCGGTGGGTCTGCAGCAAGGAGATCAAACGCAAGAATCTGGTGCTGGTACTCATGTAACCAGTCTGCCTTGATTTAGGACAAAAACTGACACTTATTGCTTTTAAGCTTGTAGATATCAGCTGGAAATACCGGCTGAAGCCGATGCCAGGAGGCAACAATGAGCACCATGGCCACCACCGAAACCACCCTGAGCGGGGAACGCGCCGACCTATTCCAGGCGTTGGCCAACGCCCGGCACTTCCTGCGCTTCACCGTCCGCGGACTCAGTGATTCACAGGCTGCACAGCGCACCACGGACAGCGAACTGACCCCGGGCGGCCTAATCAAACATGTGACCGCAGTGGAAAAGCAGTGGCAGGAATTCATCGTCAAGGGCCGGGCCGCCATGGCCTGGGACGGGGCAGACTTCAGCAAGATGCCACCCGAAGCAATGGAAGCTTTCCAGAACGAATTCCGCATGTCGCCCGAAGAGAGCTTGGATGAGCTGCTGGAAAACTATGCGCGGGTCGCAGCCCGCACCGATGACCTGCTGGCAGAGGTAGACATGGACACCGTCCACGAATTGCCCCAGGCCCCATGGTTTGTCGATACCCATTGGACGGTGCGCCGCACATTGCTGCACATCATCGCAGAAACCACCCAACATGCCGGGCATGCCGACATCATCCGCGAATCCTTGGACGGACAAAAAACAATGGGCTAACCGCCGAAGCCGTTTGCGTCCCGACATTGGCGGCAAAGAAGGATGGGTTCATCGGGTTGATCTGCGAACGTGCATTGCAAGTAACCTTAGAGAGTTCCGCATTACCCAGCCTCGAATGTTGCCTTGCCAGCCTTCGCGAACTAGCTACTGGCAAAGAAAAACCCCGAGAATTCAATGATTCTCGGGGTTTTCGCTGGCGGTGACGGTGGGATTTGAACCCACGGTACGGGGTTACCGTACACAACATTTCGAGTGTTGCACCTTCGGCCGCTCGGACACGTCACCAGACCTGATAACTCTATAACGAACCTTTCGAGAACACCAAAACGAACGAGGCGAAAAGCGCGGTTAGTGGCTCGAAACACATATGCGTGCTTGGTCAGCCGCGTTTGGATCGGAAGAACTCGCGCAGCAGGTCCGCGCACTCTTTTACCTTGACCCGTGGGTATACCTCGACCCAGTGGTTCAAGCGGGGTTCGCGGACGATGTCGAAGACCGAGCCGCAGGCTCCGGCCTTCTCATCCCATGCGCCAAACACCAGCCGGGGGATGCGCGAAAGCACGATGGCTCCGGCGCACATGGCGCAGGGCTCGAGCGTGACGACCAGGGTGCAGTCTTCTAATCGCCATCCGTCGGCGTTGCCGTCTGCCTGTAGTTTTTTGACTGCGTTGCGGATGGCCACGACTTCGGCGTGAGCCGTCGGGTCAAAGTTTGCTTCGCGCTCGTTGCGTCCGGTAGCCAGCAGCTTGCCTTCGGGGGAGATGATGACCGCCCCGATCGGGACATCATCGGTGTCCAATGCGGCTCGGGCCTCTGCGAGGGCGAGGTCCATCCAAGTCTCGTGTTCGTGCGCCATAGTGCCTTTACCTTACGTGTTTTAGCGTCGTCGGCGCATGCGCTTGGGGACTAGCTCTCCTCAAAACACCGATAGGCCCTGGCCATAGGGACCGCAATCCCGCTGATTCCTGTTTAGTTGGGCACATCAAGGAGTTTTTCCGCCGGAATTTCGCGCTTTTATCTCGTTTGCTTCATTGGTGGGCTGATAGATTTCTACTTATGCGCGTACAGGTAGTCGACCACCCATTGGTGGCACATAAGGTTTCAGTTCTTCGAGACAAAGATACTCCGTCCCCGATCTTCCGCCAGCTGACCGACGAACTGGTCACCCTGCTGGCCTACGAAGCAACCCGCGAGGTGCGCACCGAAGAAGTCGAGGTAGTCACCCCGGTAGCCACCACCACCGGAATCACCTTCGCCAAGCCAACCCCTTTGGTGGTGCCGATCCTGCGTGCGGGCCTGGGCATGCTTGAAGGCATGACCCGACTGGTGCCCACCGCCGAGGTCGGCTTCCTGGGCATGGCTCGCAACGAAGAGACCCTGGACATCATCACCTACGCCGACCGCGTGCCAAACGACCTGTCCGGTCGCCAGGTTTTCGTGCTGGATCCGATGCTGGCCACCGGCGGCACCCTGGCCGAGGCGATCAAGTTCATCTTCGAGCGCGGCGCCGAATCGGTGACCTGCATCTGCCTGATCGCGGCCCCAGAAGGCGTGGAGCGCTTGAAGGAAATTCATGGTGCCGACGAGCGCGTTCACATCGTGCTAGCCGCGATGGACGAACGACTGGACGAGAAGTCCTACATCATCCCCGGGCTCGGAGATGCCGGCGACCGTCTGTACGGCGTCACCCCACCGATCGTCTAGGCGCTCGTCGCTTAGCCTGCGGTTTCGCCGCTGGCGGGCTTTTCGCCCGCCAGCGGCAAGCGCACCTCGAAGAGCGTATGGCCGGGCTCTGAAGTCACCGAAATGGTGCCCCGGTGTGCTTCGACAATGCTCTTGGCAATGGGCAGCCCGAGTCCGGTAGTACCGTCCATTCCGGAGCGGGCCTTGTCGGCGCGGGTGAATCTTTCGAAGACCTTGGGCAGGAACTCCTCGGAGATCCCCTCTCCGGTGTCCTGCACCTGCAGCACCGCCTCGCCGCTTTCGAGATCTTGCCCCACGCTGACGGTTACGGAGTTGCCGGCCGAGGTGTGCTTGCGTGCATTGGCCAGCAAGTTGGTAATCACTCGGCGCAGGGAGGACGAATCGGCATTGACTGTGGTCCCCGGTGCCTGGCAGGCGAATTCCCAGAGATGGTCATCCGCGGTGGCCTTGAAATCTTCGGTGATATCTGAAGTTAATGCACAAAGATCCAGCGGCTTCATGGTGAACGAGGTCTCCTCGTCCAGCCGGGCCAAGAGCAACAGATTTTCTACCAGTGAACCCATGCGATTGCTTTGCTGCAGTACTCGATCCACCGAGCGCCTGCCATCGGGGGAGAAATGCTCGGTTGCCGACAGCAATTCGGTGTAGCCGCGAATTGCCGATAGTGGAGTGCGCAACTCATGCGAAGCATCCGCCACGAATTGACGCATCTGGTCCTGAGATTTTTCACGTGCGGTCAGCGCGGTAGATACGTTGTCTAGCATGGCGTTCAGGGCGCGTCCCACATTGCCAACTTCGGTGCCTGGAACGGCATCCTCGGAAGCGACTCGCTGGGTCAGCTCGACCTTGCCCGATTCAAGTTCTTCGGCGGCTACCGAGGAAGCCACCGCCGCGACGCGTTTGAGCGGGGCGAAGGAACGGCTAATGAGCCAGGTTCCCACCAGACCGGTGCCGATCACCAGGCTGATCGCGATGAACAGCGTCAGCCACGCCATTTCGAGCAGCGTTTGATCCGTGGAATCCAGCGGCAAGCCAACAATCAGCACGCCTCCGGAGCCAGGATCTGGAACCGCCGAGAGCAGATAGTCGCCCACGGACAACGAGCGGCGTACGGGTTCTGCATTGACCTCGATGGTCACCAGGTGGATGGCGTCATCCTGAGAGAGCATGACTCGTTCGCCATGCTGGTCAAGCACGTCTCCGGAGAAAACATAGCGATCCACGAAGCGCGCGGTGAGGGTGCCCGCGGCCTGTCCGGGCGCATAGAGGCGTTGATCCGGACGGGCTAGACCCACCGAGTAGCTACTGGCTCGTTCCACCGAGGCCTTGAGCTGTTCGTCCAGCTGGTCCATGAGCGTCTGGCGCATGCCGGCATTGTAGAGCAGCCCGAGCAAGACGCAGACTGCGGTCAGCGAGCCCAGGAGGATCATCAGCAGTTTGCGCTGCAGCGCGAGTGGTGAACTTGGCCTGAGGCCGGTGGGAAATGAACTCATGCAGCGGGCTTGAGGACGTAGCCCACACCACGCACCGTGTGGATCATTGATTCGGCGTCGACATCGATCTTTTTGCGCAGGTAAGAGATGTAGAGCTCCACAATATTTGCTTGGCCGTCGAAGTCGTAATGCCAGACGTTATCGAGGATTTGCGACTTGGAGACCACCCGGCGGGCGTTGTTCATCAGGTAGCTGAGCAGATCAAACTCTGTTGCGGTCAACGAGATCGAGCGTCCGGCGCGGGAGACGTCGTGTGAATCCAGATTCAGCACCAGATCGCCAACTACGAGTTCTGCGGAGTCCGCGGTAGAGGCACCGGAGCGTTCAACTAGACGGTGCAGGCGAATGAGTACTTCTTCAAGGCTGAACGGTTTCGCCACGTAATCATCGGCGCCGGCGCCCAAACCTTCGATCCGGTCCTCGACCGCATCCTTCGCGGTGAGAAATAGTACGGGGACTTCTGGCAGATAACTGCGAACCTTGCGCAGCACCTCGGGGCCGTCAAACCCTGGGAGCATCCAGTCCAGAACCAGAACATCCGGGGAGAGCGAGCGCGCTGTGGCTACGGCTTCCGGTCCGTCGTGGGCCATCGTTGCTTCCCAGCCAAGCATGCGAGTACCCATGGCCACCAGTTCCGCCAATGATGGTTCATCATCGACGACTAGGACCTTGATGGGTGTGCCATCTGGATGGGTCAGCCGGGGTAATTGCGCGGGAGAAAAACGTGAATCGCTCATGTTAACCAGCTTCTCCTATTGTCATTGGGCTACTTTATGATTCAGCTGTGCAACAGCTATGACTGTATGTCGAGTTTATGCGGGAATATTCCGTTCGGGTAGCGGTTAATTTGGTCAAATGCCGCAATGCACGAATGTTTGACCTATGGACTACCCGTGAACCTGAATGAATATTCATGACTGTGAATGGTATGGTCATTCTGCATATTTTGGCGGCTGATATTGATCATTCCGATTAGTTAAGCGCTTAGATACCCGATAATTGCCCAAAGTGTCCTCCATCACTTTTGGACGGATCTGTCTCACATGCTGAACAGTGGCGACCTTTGTTACTTGCAAGTTTCGAATGTTACGGGGAATACTTGGTGTGTGAGTACGGCGCAGATCAACAACAGCAATCAGGGTAGAGGCCCTGAGGGTACGCTTGCGTGCTGTTGTCGAATGCTCGGCGTCGGTGAAATTGGATCGATCGGCTGAAGTAATAAGCGATTGAGTCCAGGTGCACCGACGGGAAACCCAACTGCTGTTCGTGAAAGAAGGTCGCGGGCGGCGCAAGCAAAACCCGAAGCATTAACGCCAAATCACTTGGCCTTCGCACGAAAAGGAAGTCATCATGTCGGCTGGATCCGGATACGTACACGTTTCAATTCGCAACGCTCAGAATCGAGCGGCGGCGGCACAGCGCGCCGCTGCTGGTAGCGGAAGCTATGCTCCGGCCGGCTATCGCCCGCTGCGTGCGGTCAACAACGTTCATGAAACGCGTGAACCGATGACTCAAACTATCGCCACACCAGTGCAGTCCTCTGGCACGCCTAGCGCGGACACCAGCGCTCGTGGTTTCGTGCTGTATGTCGGTTTGGATGAAGCTGCTGCCCAGGCTCAGGGAACCTCGCTGGGAAAGCTGGCAACCCAGGTTCGCGCATTCCTGGCGACCTTGTCACCGCAGGCGCAGACCCATGCCGCAGTAGCGCTGGCGCCAACCAGCGCGCAAGGCGAGCCAATTGACGTCGTGCGCCAGGCGCTGGGCGATCCCACCCTGTCACGCCGCCCGCGTGCCGAAGCGCGTCCAAGTGCGCCACGCCCATCCGGCGTGCTGATCGATCTGTCCCGCCGAGAGGTTTACCTCGATGGTGAAACGCTGAACCTGACCTTCAAGGAATTCGAACTGCTGAATTTCTTGGTGGAGAACGGCACCCGCACCGTGGGCCGTGAAGAATTGCTGGAAAACCTGTGGCGCAATGCCGAGGAGATCCCGAATGAGCGAACCATCGACGTGCACATCCGCCGCTTGCGCTCGAAGCTGGGTCGCCTGGCTAACACCGTGCGCACCGTGCGTGGACAGGGCTACCGCTTCTACGAGCACCCAGAGGTAGTCGTCTGGGCCGCTCCGGAGTACTCAATCTAAGTAGAACGTTTTTTCGCTGAGGCGAGCAAACCACCCTGGTTTGTTCGCCTCAGTTTTTTTTAAGTTCCGCGCATCTAAGCTTGGACTATGAATACTATGCAGCGCCGTCGGCTGATTCTCATGCGCCATGGAAAGTCTGACTACCCGCTGGGAGTGAGCGATCATGACCGCCCGCTGGCCGCTCGCGGCAACCGCGAAGCCCCGGCCGCCGGTGCCTGGCTGGTGGAGAATGATCTGATACCGGATTACATCATCTGCTCCGACGCGTTGCGCGCTAGGGCAACCTGCGCCTGGGTGCTCTCGGAGCTCGGCGAAAAAGGTCCAACTCCGTACGTCGACTCGCGCGTTTACGGCGCAGGGGCCACCGCCTTATGCTCAATTATCAACGAGGTCCCTGATACTGTCTCCACCTTGCTGGTCATCGGACACCAGCCGACGCTCCAGGACCTCGCGCTGCGTCTGGCCTCGGCGCAATCCGATGAGGAAGCAGTCTACGAACTGGCGATGAACTATCCGACATTGGGCACCACGGTGCTGGAAACAGACCATTCCTACTCACATTTGGATGCGCGTGATGCGCGGGTCACACATTTCATTGCCCCGCGGCCTGAATGAGAAGATTCTCATGAGGAATTTTTAAAGACCCTTGTCAGTCTCGTAATACGAGCTGTGTTGGCTTTATGAGGCGTTCATGAGAACGCCCTCATCATTTTCTTCCCAAGGCCTCAGGATTGATTCATCTTCGGTTCATCTTCGCTCGCTTGACTGATATTCATCGAGCCAAACGGCCGACTGAAGATGACGGTTTTCCGCTCCCCGGGAACCGAAGTGAGAAAGGCCGAAGCCATGGGCATCATTGCAGAGATCATCCCGAACGAGAGCACCGAAACCTACACCATCAAAGAAGCTCGGATTGCGATCGATGCCCTCCGAGCCAGCACCATCAAGGCGGCCTACACCACGCGCTTTGTCGCAGCCGAACTCTCCCGCAATCCACAGGACTTTCAGATTGTCTCCAGCTCGGGCATGGCTCCGCGCTCGGGTGATGTGGTGATCGCCAAGGTTTCCGAGCTTGGCAAGCACAAGGGCCTGCAGTCGCCGCACGCGCGCCGCCAAAAACTCTTTGTCGGCCAGGAAATCATGGTGGCCTACGGCCACCGCTACGCACCGGACCAGTTCCTTTCCCATGTACCGACGGATCTTGGGCCATGCGAGCTGGTTGCCGGTGGCGGACTAGCCTCACGCGTGGAGCAACAGCACGCCTCGATTGACAAGGCCACCGAGATTGAGCCGGTCGGTCTACTGACGCGTGGCGGCAAGGTCGTCACGCTCAGCGATTTCGCTCCGCTGAGCGTCCAGAACCCCTCGGTTAACGTCACCTCCCGCATCGCGGGTAAGCGTCCACCGGTGATCGCGGTGCTCGGAACATCGATGAACTCCGGAAAATCCACCACCCTCGGTTGCCTGGTCAACGGGTTGAGCAACGCTGGACTGCGGGTCGCCGCAGGCAAGGCGACCGGAACAGGCGCGGGGAACGACCCGAACCTGTTCACCGACGCCGGCGCTTTCAGCGTCTGCGACTTCACCGACTTCGGCTACCCCACCACCTACCGGTTGGACTATGAAACCGTTCGCGAACTGCTGATCTCGATGATCAATGAGCAGAGCGCCTCCGGCGCCGATGCGGTCATCATCGAGATCGCCGACGGCTTGTTCCAGGGCGAGACCTCACGACTGCTCCGGGACCCGGTATTCAAGGAACACGTAGACCGTGTGCTGTTCAGCGCCCAGGATGCGCTCGGCGCGAAGGCGGGAGAAAAAATTCTCCTGGACGCAGGGCTCGACCTCGCCGCGGTTTCCGGGGTGCTCACTGCTTCCCCGCTGGCGGCCTCGGAAGCGCGAGCCCACATGGACACCGAAATTATCGACACCTATGACCTGTGCGACCCACAGGTGGCCAGCGCCCTGCTGCCGACCCGCTAGGAGGCCCAATGACCGGCTCGCAGCCAGTAGACCCACCCGCCAAGGAACCTTCGCTCCCGGCGTTGCTGGCGCCGGGGCGACGCGGGCTGTTGGCTGCCCTGCTGGCGCTGGCACTGGGTGTCGGGGTGCTGTCCATCGCCATCGCTTGGCAGGTAGGCCAGCTAGCTTCGGCCTTCAGCCTCGGGGCACTGTCCTGGGTCATCGTCCTGTCCCTGGCATTTTTCTGTGCGAAGTTTATCGAACGAGTGCTGGCCGAAAGGCTTGGCCAGCACTATGTGGCTCAGCTGCGCGGATCATTGATATCGCATGCCCTCAAGGCTCGCCGGGGACCCTCGGTGGGGATCACCGTGGCGCGTTCAAGCAATGACCTGTCCTCCATCCGCAATTGGGTCACCCAGGGAATTGTGCCGTTGATCGCGGGCATCCCGCTGATCGTTTTCGCCGCGCTCGGCTTGGGAGCCCTGCACCCACTGCTGGCCGCGGCGCTGGTACTTCCGGTCCTGCTGGAAGTTGGGTTGCTCGCGTTCTTGGCCCGAGGGGCCTTGCGCACCGCACGAGTGCTGCGCAGGCACCGGGGGAATCTTGCGGCACGGATCGCCGACACGGTCACCGCGGCCACCACCATCGCCGCGGGCGGAGGCGTGCGCCGCGAGGTCGAGCGAGTCGACCGAAGCTCGCAGAAAGTCGTTCAGGCCGCCGTGGATCGCGCAAAGTATGCCGGCGCCTTGCGGGCCGGATCGCTGACGGTGCCGTTGTTGGGCACCGCGCTGGTGGTGGCTGCCGGCTCCTGGGCGGGCCTTGGCGCGGGGACCTTGGCCAGCGCCTTGACGTTGATGGGGATCTGCGCAGGGACCATGGGCGAATGGGGGCGCATCGTTGAGTACCGGCAAAACTATCGAGCCGGCCGACGGATTATTGCTCCGCTGCTGCACGCAGAGAAATCCTGGAGCATCGCGGAGCAGAAAATGATCTCCACCCGAGAGGTGAAGGACCTGAACCGCAAAGAAATCACCGTGCGGATCCGTCCCACGGCACCGGGCTTGGAGAACTGGCCGGTGCTTCGAGCGCACGCAGGGCAACGGATCCAGGTGGTGGGGCCCGGGGCAGAATCCGGAGCACTGCTCGAATCTTTGGCCACCGGCAGGATCACCGCCCACGGCGATTCGCTCGGCGGGTTGTGGATCGCCGAGGGACGCAGCGAGGACCTTCCGGCTACCGAACGACGTAAGCTGATAGGCGCAGCGTTGAGTTCCATGGTTCCCGAACGCGGCACCATCATCCGTGCGCTGACCTACCGGCATCCGGGGTCTTCGGTGAAACGCGCGCTGCGCGTGGCCGCCGACTGCGGGCTAGAGCTCGGCCCGCTCCCCGCCGCGGAGCGCACCATGTTGCGTCGTGGGGGAGAACCTCTGGACTCCGCACAGCGCGCCTGCCTGATCATGGCACGCGCCCTGCTGAGACAGCCGCCGGTATTGATCCTCGACCCGGTGCTCAACCGCCTGCCGAGCGCCGCCCGCGAAGCGGTGATTCGAAAACTCAACGAATATCCCGGAGTGGTGATTTTCCAAGGAGAAATTCCGGGGCTCGAAGCAACCGGCACGTGGCAGGCACCGCTGCGCGTCGGAGCCCATGCCGAGAACCCGGCCCCGCTGGAAGACGCGGAATAGCCAAGCCGAGGATGCTCGCCTAGGACGCCACATGCTGGTGGGTGGCAAGCAAACCGTCAACGCTGTACAGCACCGCGTTGAGGGTGGCTTCGCGATCGGCCACGTTGTCCGAAACGGTGCGCATACGTGCGGAGAACAAGGCCGCGCCGAAGATCGCCGTCGCGGCTGGCTGCTTTTCCTCGGGAGCCAGGATGACCAGGCGATCCAAGACTTCAATGAGGGTCGAGGTGACCCGTGAATACACCGGGGTAATCTGGTCGCCCCAGTCGCTTTCGGGCCGCAGCTGTTCGCTGATCCAGATTTGCGCGAATGACGGGTATTTCTCGACGAATTCAACGGCGATAGTGGCCATTGCCCGCAAAGCCTCGCGGGGGTCGGGCTTTGCCGCGGCCTGATCCAGCTCGGCGACCAGCATATCGGCACCGAATTCCAGAACCTGGCCGATCATCTCGTCCTTGGAACCAAAGTTGTAATACACGGTCCCCTTGGAGACCCCTGCCATTTGCGCGATCTCGTCCACCGACACGGCGTTGGGGCCACGGGCGCCGAGCAGCTGCATCGAGGCCGCGAACAGGCGCTTCTTGGAGGCGGTGGCCCGCACGCGGGGCCGCCCGCTAGGTGGTGTGGTCATACCGTCAGCTCCGGTTGTAGCGTCTTCAACGTCCAGGTCTTGTGCTTGCGCACCGCTAGGAAGCTCAACAGCAGACCCAGCAGCGTGTAACCGATGACCGGGAGGATGGTGGCGCCGAGCATTCCCAAGTCTGCACCATACATCACATGTCGCAACGCCACCACGACATTGCTCATCGGCAGAACCTGGTGCAATACCTGCAGTGGTGCCGGCAACGTTTCCCAAGGGAACGTGCCGCCAGCGGTCACCAGCTGCAGGACCATCAGCAATAGCACCACAAACTTACCTGCAGCACCCAGCAAGGCGCAGATTCCCTGGATCAATGCGCTGAAGCACAGTGCGGCGAGAAGGAACAAGCCCAAGGTCAACCATGGGTGTGCGGGTTCCAACCCGACGGCGAACACCACCACCGCGTAGAGCGCGGTGCACTGGATGAGCGAAATGAAAGCAAAGGGAAGCCATGCGCCCAACGCGATCTTCCAGCTGCTGCCGTTGGAAGCCAACGCACGGTTATTGACCGGGCGCATCACCTGGGTGAGGATGAACGTGCCAATCCAGGTAGCGAGGGTCATGAAGAACGGTGCGAGCCCCGCACCATAGGCGCTGGCCTCGGATTGCGCATGGGAGTTCACCCGCAGCGGGTCACCGATGACGTCGGCTAATTGCGCCGAAGTTGGCGAGTCGGGGTTTGGCACCTGGCCCACACCGCTGTCCAGGCCCTCGGATAGATCGCCCGAGCCGTCTTGCAATTCGCTTGCGCCATCGCCGAGCTCGCTGACTCCTTGGTCCAGCGTGATAAGTGAATCGTGCAAGGTGGTGGTTCCGGCGGCCAGGTCCTTGGCCCCGGCATCGAGCTTGGCGCTGCCTTGGGCCGCGTCTTCGGTACCTGCTAGTGCGGATTTCTGGCCTTCTGCCAGGGTGGAGCTTCCCGAAGCGAGCTTTGCGGCTCCGTCGGAGAGTTTGCTGCCTCCATTCGCGGCGGATGAGATGCCATCGGCAAGAGCGGGAACGGCATCGTTGAGCTTGCCGGTGCCTTGGGCCAGGGTGTGCAGTCCGGAAGCCAGCTGCTTATTGCCGTCGGCAACCTGTTCGGAGCCATCGGCGAGTTTATCCAGGTCGTTTTGCGCCGCGGTGAGTTTCACGTTGACGTCTTTGACCTTGGAGTTCAACTGCTGGGTGACCGTGGAATTCTCCACGGTGGATTGCAGCTGAGTGCCGATCTGGTCGGCCTGCGCCTGGGTGAGCGTTCCGGATTCGACCTGCCGTGCAAGGAACGCGTTGGTGTTTTGCTGCACCTGGTCCAGCCGGGATTCGGCATCCGCCTGCAGATCCCGGATGACCGCAATTGCCTCGTCGGCCGTGGCGCTGAGCTCGGCGTTTCCATTGGCTACCTGACGCGATCCGGCGGCTAGTTGATCTGCCGAGGCAGCGGCCTGCTGGGCTCCGTCGTTGAGCTTGGAAACCGAGCTGGGCAGGGGGGCCGTCTTTGACTCCAGGGTGTCTAGCCCGCTGCTGAGCGTTTTCGCCCCGGAATTGAGCTCGGCGCTGCCACTGGCCAAGTCATCTGTGCCAGCTACGAGCTTGCCTTGCCCGTCAACGAGTTTCTTGAGGCCGCCGGATAGCTGGCCGGTACCGTCATGCAGGGTTTGTGCGCCAGCTTCAAGTTCGGCGCTGCCGGTCACGAGCTGCGTGGTGCCGTCTTGGAGGGTGAGGACCCCATCCGAAAGAGAAATCGTGCCGTCGTAGAGTTTCTTCGCGCCATCGGCCGCCTCGTCCATCGAATCGTGGATGTCGACAAAGCCGGCAATCATCCCTTCGGCGGTTTCGGTGCCGACTTCTTTGGAAACCGAATCACGCACTTCATTGGCCAGGGTCTTTGCGAAATTGCCAGCCATGAAATTATTGGCGTCATTGGTAGTTAGCTCCAGATTTGCCGCATTCGCGCTTTTCAGCTCCGCCGGGGAAGTCAACGAGGCGGAAAAGTCTTTCGGAATGGTCATCGCGAATGCGTAGTCACCGTGCGCAACTCCGTCCAAGGCGGCTTCTTGCGAGTCGACTACCTCCCAGCCGAAGGTGGAGTCTTCGAGCAGGGAATCAACAACTTCGTCGCCGACATTTGTGGCTTCACCCTCGCGTTCGGCGCCTTCATCGAGGTTCACCAGAGCTGTTTTGACGCCATCCAGATTCGACTGCGGATCCCAATTGCCATAGAGGTAGAGGGCTCCGTAGAGCAGCGGTACGCAGGTGACCGCGATCAGTGCCAGCTTTGGCAAGGTTCCACGGGTCATGCGCTTGAGCTCGGAGAGAGCTAGGCCCAGAGTCGTCATGAGTTAGTCCTTAGTCGTGGGTGGTTCAAGTGGAAGCTCGGCTTCCTGGGAAGGCAGAGCTACTCGCGCTTCGGCGGCCACGGTTTCCCCCTCCGGGGCTTGGCCTTGCTCGGCCGGAGCTTCGTCGGAAGAGGATTCGTCCGAAGTATTTTCCGCCGGGTCTGCCGCCGGCAGTTCCGCCATCTCGGTGCTGGGTTCAGGGTGCTGCGCGAGCGGCGCCCGGCTAGTTTCCGCGTCTTCAGCCTCAGACCCGGTAGCGGAATCGTGCACCGGTAGTGCTGAATCCAGCTGTGGAACTTCGTCGGTAAACGAAGCGTTTTCTGGCATGTCTTGGGTTTGCCCGATGAAGGCCACCGGCCCATCCCAGCAATCTGGAATGCGTGAGACCACGGCAATAACCGCGAGGTTCCGGCGAGTTCGGGTAAACCGCTCGAGGGTTTCCAACCAGCTGGTTTCTTCGATGCCATGGCGGTCGGGGGAGTCGAAGACCAGAGCATCAACGTCATGGTTCTCTAATGCCAAGCGCGTGAGCAAGTTGATGCGAGTCAGCGCATCGACCGCGTCGATCCAGCTGCTGGCGATGTCTTCGAAACCATGCCGAGCCAACCATTTCTTGCTCCGGGCGCGGCGCCAAAGGGGTGCAGGCACCAAGGAGAGGTCTTCGCTGACAACATCGCGAACCTTCAGATGGGCCTCTGGTTCATTGATCTGGGGTGCGTCGAGTAGCGCGCTGTGTGAGCGTATTTCCTTGAGTCGTGAAGCGCCATCCCAACTCAACTCACCTGCGCTGGGCTTCATGCGGCCGGAAAGCATCAACGCGGTGGCGGTGCGCGCGCTCTGCGAGTCTGCGACGACGAGCAGCAGCGAACCGCGGTTGGCTGTCAGCGAGGTGGCATCGACAAGTTGGCTGTGGCGCCCTTGGAAGCTCATTGAATTAGCAATTAACACACTTCCACACTAATTGAACTGACCGGTCAGTTCAATTAGTGTGCTAGTTTCTTTGCTCACCTCTGGACGTGACGTGGCTCATGGACTTGGATAGTTCATGGACCAACAACCGGTCGCTGTTTATAGATTCACCAAGAGTTCATAACTGGCTGATTGAATCGTTTGCGGGTCGACCGCGCGCTACCGCGCTGCGGTACTTACAACGAATTAGGACTATCCATGAAGAAGCGCGCTACAACAGCGTTCGCGGCTACCTGTTTGGGTGCCGCGCTGGTGACCGGAACGATGGCTCCAGCCTCCGCCGTCGAGCCCGAAGTCGAGCTGACGTCCATCGAAGAAATCCAGGGCACCGAAGATGCTACCGGCATGGCTGGCCAGCAGGTCAGCGTCCGAGGAGTAGTAACCGGCGCCTACCCCGAAGGCGGCATTCGCGGTTTCTATGTGCAAACTGCAGGCTCGGGAAGCGAAATTTCCCCGGCCGGAAGCTCTGCAATCTTCGTATATTCTCCCGGCGGCGTGGGCAAGGTAGCCGTAGGTGATCACGTTCAGGTCTCCGGCGAGGTCAGCGAATACTACGGCATGACCCAAATCAGTGCCTCGGACCAAGCGGTCGAGGTGCTGGTCGAACCAGCCGAAGCCATCAAGCCTTTGGCCATCGACATCCCGGCAGCCGATGCCGAGCGCGAGCGTTTCGAGGGGATGCTGATGGATCCGCAGGGACAATGGACCGTGGCCGACAACTACCGGCTGAACCAGTACGGTGAAGTAACCCTTGCCGAGGGAACCAGCTCAATTATCGAGGGCGAGCGCACCTTGCGCCAGGCCACCGACGTCTTCGCTCCTGGAAGCGACGAAGCCCAGGCGCTGGAGGCCGAGAACCAGGCCCGTGAGCTGGTCTTGGATGACGGGGCCACATTGAATTTCCTGGGGGCGAAGGCGAACAAGCTCGTCGAGCTGCCGTATATCTCCGCGGATCAGCATGTCACCGTGGGCAAGCAGGTGAGCTTCACCGGCCCGGTAATCATGGATTACCGCTATGATTTGTGGCGCCTGCAGCCGCAGGGGCAAATTGTCGGTGCCGAGGACCCGGATATCCCGGTGAGCTTTGAGCAGGTCACGCAGGATGCCCCGGCAGCCGTCGGCGGCAACGTGAGCGTGGGCAGCTTCAACGTGCTGAACTACTTCACCACCACCGGCGATCAGCTTGATGGGTGCAATTACTATACCGATCGCGAAGGAAACCCGATTTCGGTACGAAGCGGCTGCGATGCTCGCGGTGCGGCCAGCGCCGAAAGCCTCGAGCGCCAGCAGTCCAAGATCGTCACGGCGCTGAACAAATTTGATGCCGACGTGGTCGTGCTGGAGGAAATCGAGAACTCCGCCCGCTTCGCTCAGGACCGCGACGCGGCGCTGAAGATCCTGGTAGCTGCCTTGAATGAGGCTTCAGGGCAGGAGCGTTGGAGCTTCGCGCCAAGCCCCGAAGAACTGCCAGCCGATGAAGATGTCATTCGAACCGCAATGATCTATCAGCGCGACGCGGTCAAGCTGATCGACGAGTCGGTGGTCTTGGACGATGCGGCCTTCGACAACGCGCGTGATCCACTGGCCCAGGCATTCCAGCGCGTGGGCGGCAATTCGAAGACTCGCTTCCTCGTGGTCGCCAACCACTTCAAGTCCAAGGGGTCCGATCCAAAAGACGGTTCGGCCAATGCCGACCAGGGCGACGGCGCCGGAGCATGGAACGCAGCGCGCGTGGAGCAGGCTCACGCGGTAGTGCGTTTCGCCGAAGGGCTGAAGGATTCGCGCAACACCGACAAGGTGCTGCTGGCCGGCGACTTCAACTCCTACTCGGCCGAGGATCCCATCAAGGTGATGACCGATGCCGGCTACGTTAATCTGGGTGCCGAAGCGAGCACTCAAAGCTACCTCTTCGGCGGTCGCACCGGTTCGCTTGACCATGTTCTGGGTTCGGCCGAAATTGCCGACAAGGTCACCGGAGAAACGATTTGGAACATCAATGCCACCGAATCGGTCGCCTTTGAGTACAGCCGCTACAACAACAACGTCGCCCAGCTGTTCTCGCCTGACCAGTTCCGCTCCTCGGATCATGATCCGGTGCTCGTGGGGCTGCAGCTGAACAAGAAGTAGGCCTTGAAAATCCGGCGGGCCCACTTGGCTCGCCGGATTCTCTTTGCACTGATTTATTTTCGCGACAGCGTGCCGCCATGTTCTGCAAATCCTAATTTGACCTGTGGGCTTTGCTAGGGCCGATGGCACCATGGAACGTCAGGGGTGACGGGCTCTGGCGGTGGAATGCAAATTCGTTCTTGACATCGCCTCGCAATCGGGCAGAATAATGGAAGGTGATTTGTGAGAGCGCTCACACGGGTTCGATTCAAGCGCTTTTATACTTCATGGCACGGATGGAAACTCGCAAGAGTTGGACACTTGTTTTATTTTGAGAGCGCTCTCATTTTGAATGTGCACGAGTCTCTCGAAACCCGCACTCACACCTGGAGACCCCATGAAAACCTCGCGCAAATCGAAGCTCGCGCAGTCGGCAGCCCTGCTCGGCACCATTGCCCTGCTGGCCACCGGATGCGGCGGAGCAGATAACGCGGCCGATGCCGAGCCTGCCTCGGTGGATAATCCGGTCACCCTGACCGTGACCACTTTCGGCACCATGGGCCTGGAAGCCCTGTACGAGAAATACGAAAAGGAAAATCCTGGCGTCAGCATCGAGGCGACGAATATCGATACCGGTGGAAACGCCCTGGTTGATTGGAAGACTAAACAAGCCTCGGGTGCGGGCCTGCCCGACCTCCAAGCCGTTGAAGAAGGCTGGCTCGGGCAGGTAATGGCCGTTTCCGATTCCTTCACCGACCTGCGCGACTACGGCATAGAAGATCTCAAGTCACAGTGGGTCGATTGGAAGGTCGAACAGGCCACCGACGCCGAAGGGCGGATCATCGGCTACGGCACGGATATCGGTCCAGAAGGACTCTGCTACAACACCAAGCTGCTAGAACAGGCAGATATGCCGGCAGAGCGCACCGAATTCGCGGAACTCATCGGTGGTGATGATGCCAGCTGGGAGGCCTACTTCGCAGCCGGCAAAAAATATGAGGAAAAAACCGGCAAAGCCTGGTTCGACCAGTCCGGGTTCGTCTGGAATGCCATGGTCAACCAACTCGATGAGGGCTATTACAAGTCAGATGGTTCGCTGAATATCCAGGGCAACGCAGAATTGAGCGAACGCTGGAAGCAGCTGGCAGGGGCCACCGAAGCAGGGCTCTCGTCGGGGCAGACCCAGTGGGACTGGGGTAAAGGCCAGGCTTTCCTGGACGGCTCTTTCGCCACTATGCCCTGCCCAGGCTGGATGTTAGGAGTAGTCAAGGGACAGGTTGAAGGTGCTGGTGGAGATGCATCTTCTGGTTGGGACTTTGCAGATGTCTTCCCTGGCGGTCCGGCAAACTGGGGCGGAACCTTCTTGACCATTCCCGCCACCTCGAAGAATCCAGCCGAAGCGGCCAAACTCGCCACCTGGCTGACCGATGCGCAGTCGCAGGCAGCCGCCTTTGAAACTGCCGGGACATTCCCCAGCAACCTCGAGGCTCAGGGTTCCGAACAGGTCACCGGAAGCAACGAGCTGACTAAGTTCTTCAACGATGCTCCCATCGGCCAGCTCCTGGCAAACCGGGCCGAGGGCGTGAAGGCACAGTTCAAGGGGGCAGATGATTCGGTCATCCAGGAGCAGGTCTTTGGCCCGGCAACTATCGCGTTGGATGGCGGCAAGGACGGCCAAGCCGCGTGGGATGAGGCCATGTCGACGCTGACGAACTTGGACATCAAGTAATCACCACCTGTAGGCCGGCCGGCAATGCGGCCGGCCTATGCGGAAAGAGAATCCGATAAATGAGCATCTTGACCAACAACGCTTCGGGCACCCCAGGTGCCGCGGCGCCGACGGGGGAGCAGCCCCCAGGCAAAAGGCACCGCAGGGCTGATCCGGCAGCCGGGAAGAAAACGCGCCGGCGTCAGCGTTGGGGACGGCTGGACTTCAAATACTCCCCGTATCTATACGTTTCACCTTTTTTCATTCTCTTCGCCCTGGTGGGGCTCTTTCCGCTGGTCTACACCTTCGTGGTGTCAATCAATGACTGGGACCTACTCGGGGGAGCCGGTGACTGGGTAGGGCTGGAGAACTACGCCGCAGAACTTAGCTCACCACTGTTCTGGAATTCGCTGTTCAACACGTTCAGCATCTTCCTGCTCTCGGCGATTCCCCAACTGCTCGTGGCCACCTTCATCGCAGCCATGCTGGACCAGAATATTCGTGCCAAGACGTTCTGGCGAATGAGTGTGCTGATTCCCTATGTGGTGACTCCGGTGGCCGTGACGCTGATCTTCTCCTCGGCCTTCGACGAGAAATATGGACTCATCAACAACCTGCTCCAAGTGATCAACATCGATCCGGTGGCGTGGAAGAGCGAGGTACTTCCCTCGCACTTGGCTATCGCCACCATGGTGAACTGGCGCTGGACCGGTTATAACGCGCTGATCCTGCTGGCAGCCATGCAAGCGGTGCCGCGCGAACTGCACGAGTCCGCCGCGCTGGACGGAGCGGGGTCGATGCGCCGGTTCTTCTCCATCACGCTGCCGAGCATTCGCCCCACGATGATCTTCGTGATCATCACCGCGACCATCGGTGGCCTGCAGATCTTCACCGAACCGAAACTATTCAACGCCAGCAGCTCGGTGCCCGGCGGTCCCGAGCGCGAATACCAAACCACGGTGCTCTACCTCTGGGATCTGGCCTTTAACCGCGGCGACTTCGGTCGCGCATCTGCGGTCGCCTGGATGCTGTTCTTGATCATTATCGTGATCGGCCTGATCAACTTCGTTCTTTCCGGTTCCATTGCCTCAGCTAGCGAAGGGGGAAGCCGCAAGCGGCGCCGAGCGCAACGGCTGGCGCACCGAAACGCCGTGCAGCTGGCAAAAGCCAAAGTCGCCTCGAAGGGCGAAAGTTTAACAGACGCAGCATTGAGCCCGAAGGAGGGGGATTCCCATGACTAGCACCGCCTTGGACCGAACTGTGGAAGCCGGGAAACCTGCAGCCAAACGCAAAAACTTCTCCATGGATCGCCGCCCAGGCTTTCTCACTTACGGGTTGCTGATCGCGTTCTTCCTCGGGAGCACCTACCCGCTGTGGTATTCGATGGTGATTGGTTCGAATACCGGGGCGGTATTCGCCTCAACGTACCCACCGCTACTTCCCGGAGGCTCGTTCTGGACGAATGCCGCCGAAGTTTTCAACACCATCGATTTCTGGGGCGCACTGGGAAACAGTATCCTCGTCTCCTCGGTCATCACGATCTCGGTGGTGACCTTCTCGACACTGGCCGGTTATGCGTTCGCAAAATTGCGCTTCCGCGGACGCCAGGGGCTGCTGGTCTTCGTGATCGCTACCCTGGCGGTGCCGACCCAGCTGGGGATCATCCCGTTGTTCATGGTGATGAAGGAATTTGGCTGGACCGGATCGCTCGGCGCGGTCATGGTGCCCACCCTGGTCACCGCGTTCGGAGTGTTCTTCATGCGCCAGTATCTGGTGGACGTCGTGCCAGATGAATTGATCGAGGCCGCCCGAATCGACGGCGCCAGCATGATCGGTACCTTCTGGCATGTGGGAGTTCCCGCGGCGCGTCCGGCGATGGCCATCTTGGCGCTCTTTACCTTTATGACCGCATGGACCGACTATCTGTGGCCAATGCTGGTCGCACCCCAAAACCCCACCTTGCAGGTGGCATTGAGCCAGCTGCAATCCGCACGCTATGTGGACTACACGATCGTGATGTCCGGTGCGCTGATGGCAACCATCCCGCTGCTGCTGCTTTTCATAGTGGCGGGTAAACAACTTGTATCCGGAATTATGGCAGGAGCTGTAAAGGGCTAATGACAACCCACTTATCAGAGAATTTCGCTTGGCCCAGAGAATTCCTCTGGGGCTCGGCCACCGCGGCGGCGCAAATCGAAGGCGCCAGCCACGCCTACGGTAAAGAAGACTCCGTCTGGGATGCGTTCGCTCGCAAGCAGGGGGTGATCGCCGGCGGCGACAACCTGGAGACTGCGGTGGACCACTACCACCGGTACCGAGAGGATGTCGGGTTAATGCGTGAGCTCGGTCTGGATTCCTACCGCTTCTCCACCAGCTGGGCGCGGGTGGTTCCCGGCGGGCGTAGCGTCAACCCCGAGGGCCTGGATTTTTATTCGAGGCTAGTCGACGAGCTGTTGGAGCAGGGAATTCTGCCCTGGCTGACGCTGTACCACTGGGATCTGCCGCAGGCCCTCGAAGAGCAGGGCGGCTGGGCCAACCGTGACACGGCCTATAAATTCGCTGAGTATGCCGAGCTGGTTTACGCAAAGCTCGGTGACCGAGTCAAGCACTGGACGACCTTTAACGAACCGTTGTGTTCTTCGCTCATCGGTTACGCAGCCGGGGAACACGCACCGGGACGCCAAGATCCCGCGGCGGCTTTGTCGGCCGTGCACCACCAGCACCTCGGACATGGCCTGGCGGCAAAGCGTTTGCGTGAACTCGGCGCCCAAGAGCTTGGCATCACGCTGAATCTGACCAACGCGGTGCCAAACGATCCAACGGACCCGGTGGATCTGGAAGCGGCCCGTCGTATCGATGCGCTGTGGAACCGGATGTTCTTGGATCCCTTGCTGCGCGGTTCCTATCCCGAGGACCTGCTCGTAGACGTGGATGGCTTGGGGCTGGCCGAGGTCATTATGCCAGGGGACCTCGAGATCATTCATCAGCCCATCGACTTTCTCGGGGTGAACCATTATCACGATGACAACGTGTCGGGGCATCCGCTTGGCGAAGGCGAGCCGGAGGCGGTTGTACCAACTGATGCGCCGAAGTCCTCGCCTTTTGTAGGAAGCGAATATGTCAGCTTCCCGAGCCGAGACCTGCCGCGTACTGCGATGGGTTGGGAAGTTAATCCGCAGGGCCTGCGGATACTGCTGAACCGGTTGCAGACCGAATACAAGGATCTTCCGGCCTTGTACATCACCGAGAACGGAGCCTCCTATGCCGACGAACTGTCAGCGGACGGAACCGTGGCCGATGTCGAACGTCGTGAATACGTTTTTAGCCACCTGGATGCTGTTGCCGGTGCCATCCAAGACGGAGTGGACGTGCGGGGCTACTTCCTCTGGTCCTTGCTCGATAATTTCGAATGGGCCTGGGGCTATCAGAAGCGATTCGGCATCATTTACGTCGACTATGAAACCCAGGAACGCATTATTAAGGACAGCGGCAGGGCCTACGCGGGACTAATTGCCGCCAACCGTACAATGGCATAGCACTGGTGCGTGGCGCTTAGCCAAGCGCCACGCACCACACGCTAGTCACAAGGACCCGCCCAGCTACCGCAAAGAAGTAACGATGCCCGAACCACGCAAACAACAGCCGACGCTGGAACAGGTTGCCGAACGTGCAGGAGTCTCCAGAGCCACGGTGTCTCGCGTGGTCAACGGGTCGGACAAGGTCAAGGCCGATGCGGCGCGGGCAGTGGAAAAGGCCATCGCGGAACTGAACTACGTCCCGAATCGAGCGGCCCGTTCCCTCGCACAGGGTCGTACCAATTCCATCGCGTTAGTCATCCCCGAAAGCACCGCGAAGTTCTTCGCAGACCCATACTTCGCTGCGGTGATTCAGGGGGCTGCGATGTACCTGAGCACCACCGAATTCACGCTGTCCCTGTTGATCGCCACCGAGTCTGACCCCGCGAAAACCAGCCGCTACCTACGCGGCGGAAACGTTGATGGGGCGTTGATCCTTTCGCACCACGCGGATGACAGCTCATACAGCGAACTGGCCGGAGCGTTGCCGTTGGTCTTCGGCGGCCGCCCCATGAGCAACGAAGACGGCGACGTGTTCGTCGTTGACGTAGATAACGCGGCCGCGGCACGGGAAGCAACTGAAGCCATGCTCAAAGCGGGTCGCAAATACCCGGCGGCGATCTCGGGACCGCAGAACATGGGTGCGGCCCTCGACCGCCAATTGGGTTTCGAACAGGCGGTGCACGCCGCCGGTCTTGGCGTTGCCGCGGTTGCGGTGGGCGATTTCACCCCGGGCAGCGGAGAAACCGCCATGCGCGATTTGCTGGCCAGCGGCATAAAAATCGACTCGTTGTTTGCCGCCAGCGCGCAAATGGCCTTTGGCGCGATGAAGGTGATCGCTGAGGCGGGGCTTTCCGTGCCCAGAGACATCGCCATCACCACCATCGATGATGATTCATTTGCGCGCAATGCCTCGCCTGCGTTGACTACCGTGGCGCAGAATGCGGAAGAGCAAGGAGCCAAAATGGCGGAGGTTGTGGTGCAGCGCATTAATGGTGAAATGGTGCCCGAACGAATCATCATGCCAACAAAGCTGATTTTGCGCGGGTCCCACGGCGGCTAAATAAGTGCTTGGAGTTAAGCAAACAGTTAACCAAAAAATTCCCACTCCGGAGAGTGGGAATTTCAATTTGTGCGCCCAGAGGGATTCGAACCCCCGGCCTCCTGTTCCGTAGACAGGCGCTCTATCCAGCTGAGCTATGGGCGCATATTTAGTTGTTTTTCGCCTTGACGACTCCAATGACTTTACACCAGATTATCCGAAGGGCAAAAGCCGGAGAGGCCAAAGTGTGGCGTTTCACATCGGCCGTGGTGAATGTCGCCTGGGTCCGTCAAAACTGCCTTGGGTATGCAACCAGTGGAGCGTGCTTGAGTGCTGAAATGACACAATAGCTGGTGTGAATACTTGGACTGCATGGACTGGTGAAATTAAACCGTTACCTGGCGGGCGCCTCGGTCGTTTTGTCCCGCTGGCGCTTGCGCTGTTCATGTACGCGGGTGATGTGTGGCTGGGGACAGCCGGCTACCTCGCAGAACTTGGCGTGTTGTACCTGGCTTTTCCGTACCTGCCCCTGGCGGCTTTGTCGCTTGGGGTCCTGCCAAGCATTGCCGCATGGTTTGTGGGGTTGCTGCTTATCGCGGCGGTCGGTATGCCCGGGGTCTTATTGGCCAGCATGGTTTTTCCCTCGGTATTTGTCATTGTGCTCTCCTGCTATTTGCTGCCGTGGCGGGCGGCACTCGCTTTTCCCTCCGCAGCCATGGGCATGTTGTTCCTGCTGTATCTACTCTTGCCGGAGGTGGAGCTCCTGGCGGTCATGTTGCTGTGCGGTTTCGGCGTCATGTCGGCCGTGGCCGGGTTGAGCCTGAATGTCTATCGCCGGAAGAATGAAACGAGCGCCAAACGAATCAGGGATCTGGAAGTCGAGCAGGCGAGAATTCGCTCCGAGGAACGAACGCAGCTCGCTCATGAGCTGCACGACATTGTTGCCCACGATGTCACGATCATGGCTATGCAAGCCCGTCGGGCCGAGTTCGTCAACGACCCGAAGAAGACTGCGGAAATCCTCGCTGGAATTGGCAATGCCGCGCAGCAAACCCTGCAGGATCTTCGCAGCCTTGTCGTCTTGCTGAAAACGGAAGCCAACGAAAATGAATTTCAGAGTCCCTCGGGGCTGGAAGCAGAAGAAGGCCAACAGATCTTGGAGTCCGATGAACTTTCCGGGGAGACCACTACCGCGGTAGGGCTGGTACATGATTTGGACAAGGTCATGCAAGCGCTCAAACGGGCCGGATTCGACGTGGCCTTCGCGCTAGAAGGCGAAGTAGCGCGTATTCCGGCGAGTTTGCGCCAAGCCCTTCGGCGAACCATCCGGGAACTGGGAACCAATATCCTCAAGCACGCGAATCCTGACGGAGCAGTGGAACTCCAGCTCCGTATCCGGCCAGACCGCGTATTGCTCAGCTCGACAAATGATATTGGACAGGGCACTCCCATCATGTCGTCGCAGACAGGTTTGGAAGCGATGCGCGCACGCTGCGAGGTATTTGGCGGCACCGTGGAGACCAGCGATTCCACCGGCCGCTGGTCGATCGGCGTAACTATCCCGCTTGAAGGCTTGCCCGCTACCGGATAACGACGGCAACCATGCAAAAATAGTGACCAGATGCGCTATCACCGTACGCGCATGAGAACCAAGTGCGTGGACTACCGCCAAGCGAGGAGTTATCAGTGACAACAGTGCTGCTTGTGGATGACGAGGCCTTGACCCGGGAAATTTTGCGAGATTATCTCTCCTCAGACCCCACCATTGAAATCGTCGGCGAAGCATCCAATGGGAAATCCGCCGTAGTCCAGGCGGCCTCGTTGCAGCCCGAGGTCATCTTGATGGATATGCAAATGCCGGTCATGGACGGCGTTGCGGCAACAGCCCAGATCCACCAGAGCAACCCTGAGATCGCGATTCTCGGTTTGAGCACTTTCGCCACCGACCGATATGTGGTGGACCTGCTGCGTGCTGGTGCCTCGGGCTACATCGTCAAGGATGCTAAGCCCCAGGAAATCACCGATGCGATTAATAAAGTGGCAGCCGGTGAGTCCATTCTGTCGCCGCAAGTGGCTCGACATGTGGTCAGCGGGCTGGCGAACTCAATCCCAGCCGAAGTCGAAGCCGATGCAGAACTGATCGATGCCCTGACCGACAAGGAACTGGAAGTCATCAAGCTTCTCGGGCGGGGCATGAGCAACAAGGAGATGGCCACGGAACTTTTTGTCACCGAGTCAACTATCAAAGCTCGCTTCGTGAAGGTTATGGAGAAATTTGGTGTGCGGGACCGCGTGCAGATTCTAGTCAAGGCCGTGGAACATGGGCTTCTGGACATGAAGCCGGGGTCACGCGCACGCTAGGCGCAACTCCGGTAGCTTAGGATTTGCCGAGCACCGCACGCGGGGAGCGCAACAAGCCTTCCAATGCCAATTCGAGGTCGGCGTTTGCGACTTCATTCACCTGCGACTCGGGATTCAGAATCAAGTCGCCACCCCAACCCATGACCTCGTACTGGGCCAGCGCCCGAACCAACTCCACTGGTGAGCACCAGGCACGATTCAGATTGGCGATCGCGAACTGCTTGATTAGCAGCTCCTCATCCCGGGTCACCCGCAGGCCAAGATCTGCGACCGCGTCCAGCGTTGATTCCAAGGAGCCCAGCGAGTGGTTCTCCTGAGCAATGACCTGCCACATGATCGCAGGCTGGCGGTCCTTCAGGACGCGCATTATTTTTATCAATGCAGCGTGCCCGGCCTGTTTCGTGGCCTTGGGCAAAAGCGCGACTGGACCTCCGGACAAGGTGGCAAGGGCCAAAAAAGTGGCCGCCGAACCGAGAGCCGCGGAGGGATCGGCACCTGTAACCGTGATTTGTTCATAACCTTGGGTAGTCGTTCGCTCCAGGCGGTCCGAAAGCCCCGGGTTGTCTTTGCTTTCGAGGTGCCCGAAAAGTTCTGCACCGGGTGCTGCTAAGTTTTCTAGCTGCGCTTGCGGCCCGACCAGCGCCAGGGCGGGAGCGCCGGCCAAATCCGGGTCGATTTGCTGGGCATGCTCGGCGAAGGTTTGGAGCCACCGCTCCGCACCGCGCAAGGGAAGTGCTGCCGTCACATTGACTGCTCCAGCGCTGACCGCCCAGTCGTGCCAAATTGTTCCGGAATTCGAGGCGCAGACTCTGTCGGCTACCGCGCGCAGGGTTTGCTCCGCTTCGGAGGAACGCCGCTGATCGGTGCGCCAAGCCAAACTGACTAGGGTGAAGTGCGTTCGGTCATCTGGTATGGATCGGACGGGAGGGAATGCGCTGTTCACGGCTGGGACTCCTATGCGGGTTCAAGGGTCAAATGGTGGTGCTGCTGTGCAGCGAGACGTTTAGCCGAGGTTTGGAGCGCAGCGCGCAGGCCGGGCACATCGCCTAAGCCGTCGCGTAGTTTTTGCACTAAACTGGCCGCGAAACCGGGGGCATCTCGCAGCAAGATATCGCGGGCCACGGCGCGGGCGAACCGTTGGTCGTCATGCACAAGTTTTTCGGCGGTAAATAGTGCTCGCTGGCCGGCACGCAGCAATAGGTCATCATCGCAAAACCTCAGGGCAGCGAGGCGTTCGACAGGTTCGATTCCCGAGTTTGTGTCATCAACCAACACAAAGAGATCGTTGTGGACACGGTCGCCTGGGCCAAACATGCCCGCGCTGGCATCCAATCCTGAAGGCAGGGACAGCATTGCTGCGGCCAGCAGGTCTCCCAAAATTTCGGAATGCACTCGTGGTGCCGGCGCACTGCGGGTGGCTACGAGCAGGCGGGGGCGCTGCAGTCCTGGAACGGTTACGGTGCGCCGGCTGGCCGTGCGGAAAATGGACTCCTGCGCGGGCGGCACCGCCGGGGCCTCGGGGGTTTCAGTGGGCAGGGCATCTTGCAGACTCTGCAACATGTCCGCCGGTTCTTTGGGCCCGAAAGCGACCATTACCGCGTTGGAGGTGCGGTAATGGCGTGCGTGCAGCTCGCGCAACCGCCCTCCGGTCGCGCGCCCGAGGAGGTCGGCGTCTCCCGAACCGTCATGGGAATTTGCATGATCTTGCCAGCAGTGCGCCGAAAGATGCGGCCAAGGCAGAACGCCGCCGGGCGCCGAGGCGAGGCGGCTAGCGCGCTCAGTGGCCACGGCAGTGACCTGTGTGGTGATCTGTTCTTCTCTGAGCCTTGGGTAAAAGACCTGGTCCGCGATCCGCCGAGCCATGTCGTCAATCTGGTTTACCGGAGCAGTTTCATAGAATTCGGTGTAGTCCATATGCGTATGACCGCCGAGGACCCCGCCGGCGTGGAGCACCTGCAGTTCACGGTCCGCTCCGGTGATCGTGGAACTGTCCTGATAAATTAGGTGTTCCAGCAGGTGCATCATTCCCTCTTCGCCTTCCCGCTCATGACGCATTCCAGCGGCGACGCCCAGTACTACCGAGGCATTGCGCGTTTGGGGAGCATGAACGGCCGCTATGCGTGCCCCCGATTTCAGCGAGCGGAATTGTATGTGCCGTGTGCTGGCATCGATACGGGTGAGCAAGGCCTTCTCCTAAAGTTTCGCGTACTGGGTAGACAGATGGTTGACGGCCAAGTCCAAGAGCAGTTGGGCTTCGCGCAACGAGGCATGTCCGTAGTGGTGCCAGTCGTAAGCATGCTGGGTCAGCCGGTAGGCGCAGGCCAAACTAAAGCCGGATTCGCCAATGGCCTCGGGATAGGTATCCAGCAGTCCCAAGCGCAGCGGGTCGAGGTTTGTGCGCAATGCGGGGTAGAAGGCATAGAGCTCGGCAATTTCACCAAGAACCCATCCGAAGTCATAGGCGGGAGCCGCAAGTCCAGTGTCCTCTCCGGTCAACAGCGATCCACTACGGCCATTTGCGGTGAGCACCCAATGAGCCATGCCGGGGGAGCCATGCGCCAACGCCGAATCCTGAGTGCCCAGCATTCGCTGCGACCACCGCTTCAGTTGGCCTAGGGCCATGGGGCCCAACGTGTGCAACGCAGGCAACCATTTTCCACTCAGCCAGCCTTCGGCCCGTTGCAACGTGCGCGGTTCGCGAAGCGTTGTTTGACCGGTTATGGGGGTAGCGTGCAGATTATTGAGCGCCTCACCCCACAGCAGACCTATGCGGTGCATGTCCTTGGGGGAGCGTTGCTGGAGTTGTTCAGCAACGGTTGTGCCGGCAGCGGTAGCGTAGCTGCGAAATGTGGCGGTTCCCTCTCCCCACACAATGTGTTGCCGCTGATTCTCCGCAGAAGGGTTTTGCGTCTGGGAGAAATCGAGTGGTGCCTGGGCACCCAATCGTCGAGTCCACACGGCTTTGCCCTGCCCCAAATGCAGCTCCGTGACGAGCAGGCCCGTCGTGAGCCGGCGCCTTGGCGTGCTGCGCGGTTGCACTTCGGTTGTAGTCATTGCCGCTCAACCCCCGTAACAAGATCAACGAGTAAACGACGTTCCGACTCGAGGCGGCGCAATACTGCTGGAAAGGCGGGTGGAACCCAGGCGTCGGAAATAGCGCTGGATTCGCTCGGGCCGGGGACAGGATTGATCACGAGGAAGTTCTTCGGTTTGCGCAACTTCTCCAGAATATCCCTGACCAGTTGGTTTTCCATTGCACGTGGAGGAAGCGACGGCGCTATGCACACCCTTGCATGGGTGCTCAGCGCCGCAAGCAGTGAGGGGGAATCGCTGATGCCGTGGGCAAGCCGCGAAGTGTAGTCCAACGTGGCCGGGTAGATCAGGATCAGATCCGCCCACTCGGCCAAATCGATATGGGCCGCGATAATTTCATCGTCCCAATGGTCGGATTGGATCCG